>JBBQIU010000632.1:0-3071 GCA_038325245.1 Verrucomicrobiota bacterium | reverse complement strand
AACGACATTCGCCCCGGTCGCCTCGCAAACGGCCGCGACCGCGTTGATGTAGCTGATCTTCAGCGCCAGGAACGAGTTCGCCGCATGCTTGATCAGCTCGGCCGAGTTGATGTCCGTGATGATCACCGGCGCATCGAACGGCGCGTAAACCTCACGCATCGCCGTCACGGGCCGAGGCGAGAGGACTCCCACCACCACCCGGTCCGGCTTCATCAAATCTTCAACGGCAAACCCCTCCCGAAGAAATTCGGGATTGGAAACGACGTCGAAGTCGACCTTCGCCTTGTTGTAGCGCTTGATCGTCTCTGCGACTTTTTCGCCCGTCTTCACCGGCACCGTGCTCTTGTCGACAATGATCTTGTACTCGGTCATGCACCCGGCGATTTCCCGGGCGACACCCTCGATGAAACTGAGATCCACCCCGCCATCGTCCATCGGCGGCGTCGGCACCGCGATGAAGACGACGTCCGAACTCCCGACGCCGTCGGCGATCGAATCGGTGAACCGCAAACGACCCTCGGCCACGTTCTTCGGGACCAGTGATTCCAGCCCGGGTTCGTAAATCGGGATTCCGCCCGCCTGAAGCTGGCGGACCTTTTCCGAATTGTTGTCGACACAAACCACGTGGTGGCCGACCTCGGCAAAACACGTGCCTGTGACGAGACCCACATAGCCCGTCCCAATGATGCAGAGTTTCATGAGTCCATCGTCCCCGGGTCCCCAATCGAATGGCGCCGGGCGGAAATTCCGCTCCACCTACTGGGTCAGAGGAACAGCCGGAAGCGCGTTGGTGCCCACCAGTTCGGGATGCCCTCGGATCAGTTCCTCCCGGGCCTGCGCCGCCGAAGACGCGAAGACACTCGACTCCCGATCCCGAAGAACTTCGTCGTACATGCGGATCGCATTCTCGGGCTGCTTGCGGGACTCGTGGAGGCGCGCCATCCCCAGGCGGGCCTGCGCGGCCACGCTGTCCTCCGGGAAGGTCGAAATCACTTCCTGATACTTTGCAAGCGCCTCATCCGTCTTATCGAGCGCGTCCAGGGACGCCGCGACGCCAAACATCGCCTGGGCCGCCAAGACCCCCTTGCCTTCCGCATCCAGCACCCGGCTGAACTCCTCCTGGGCCTCCGTGTAACGATCCTCCGCGAAAAACGCCGCCGCCGCGAACAATCGGGCCCGCCTTCCGGCGGTCGATGAAGCGTGCTCCTCCGCCACCTTCAAATAGTCAGCCGCTTTCGGGGCCGACTCGGCTTGACCCGGCCGCTGTCGAAGGGAAAGCAAGGCGGTATCTCCCGCGATCTCCCGTTGCGCGGCCAATTGCCGCCAAAGGTAAACCGCCGCGAAGAGGGCGATGAGGGCGACAGCGCCCATCAACAACTGGTTGCGATGGATCTCAAGCCAAGCAACGGCGTTGAGCATCCGATCCTGCTGCGGCGCCTCGCTGGGAGGCGTCGGCGATTGCGTTACTGCGGAAGCCATAAGGACGGGTATGTTTTGAACGAAAACCCAAAAAACAAGAGCTATTTCCTCCGGAACATCTCAATTCCTGCATCTCGACCGCGTTCGGACCCACGCTTCAGCATCCCCGGGACCAGGGCGCCTGATGCCGTCCGCGGCACGTCCCACCGCTTCGTCACGCCTTGCGGCCCTTAGTGCGATGCCGCCCCTTGAAGGTGAGCTCGGCAACCCCAGACTTGTCCAGCGCCCCAAGACCTTCCTTCACCATCCGCTGGAACTGTTTCAACGTCGCCGCCGCCAGGGGCAGGTTGAGCTTCTTTTCTCGTCCGAGCGCGTAGGCAATGCCGGAGTCCTTCGCCGCGTGCTCCCCTGAGAAGAAGCACGAGTGGTCACGATTCTGCATGTCCTCGCCGTCGGTTTGGAGCACCCGCGAGTTCGCACCCGTTTGGGAGAACACCTCGCGAAGCATCGAGAGATCCAGTCCCAGCGCGTTCCCCAGCGCCAATCCCTCCGCCAGTCCCGCGGTGTTGATGTTCATCACCATGTTCACCAGGGCCTTCACTTCGGCCGCCCGTCCGGCCGCCCCAATGTATCGAAGCGTCGCCCCTTCCGTCGTCAGCTTCGTCAACATCGGCTTCAGCCGCTCGTAGACCGCCTCCTTCCCGCCGCACATCAGGTAAAGCGTCCCCTGACGCGCCTGCGGAATGCTCGAGGCCATGCACGCTTCCAGGGTCGCCGCCCCCGCCGTCCCGGCCCGCTTTTCCAAGTCCCGATGCACCTTCGGCGAAACTGTCGCGCAGTTGATGAACACGCGTCCCTTCGCCCCCTGCAACAGGCTGTCCTTCTTTCCCTCGAAGATCCGCGCCATCGCCTTGTCGTTCGTGACCACCGTGAAGATGACATCCGCCGCAGCCGTCACCTCCGACAGCGAGGCGCAAGCCGTCGCGCCAATCTCACGGGCCAGTTCCTCCGCCGTCGCAGGATGCAAATCAAAGACCGCCGTCACAGAATAGCCGCACTCCTTGAGGCGCCGGGCCATGTTCGCCCCCATCCGCCCCACCCCGACAAATGCAATTCGTTCAGCCATATTTGGAAATCATTTGGGCGGGAAAACTAATGGGCCCGCGTCGGGAAGCCAGCTTGAATCCTCTTTCACCGTGACCCGGCCGCGATTTCCGGCACTCTCTCGACCCGTGACTCCGGATCAGGCGCGTCAACTGCTCGAGGCCGTCCGCGATGGAAACCACTCCGTCGCTCAGGCGCTCCAGGCCTTTACCGCCGCCCCAGTCGAGACACTTCCCTTCGCCTCGATCGACCTGCATCGCACCCTCCGGAAGGGCTTCCCCGAGGTGATCTATGGCGCTGGCAAAACCCCCCAGCAAACGGTCGCGATCGCCCGCACAATCCTCGCCGCCGACGGCCAACTCCTCGTCACCCGCATCTCCCAGGCCCACGCCAGCGCCCTTCGCCGCGCGTTCAAAAAGGCGGTCCACCACGAAGCCGCCCGCTGTGTCACCGTCGAATCCCCGCCCCTGCCCAAGCGCCCCGGCACCATCGTCGTCGTCGCCGCCGGTACCAGCGACCTCCCCGTCGCCGAGGAAGCCGCCGTCACC
>JBBQIU010000631.1:0-3077 GCA_038325245.1 Verrucomicrobiota bacterium | reverse complement strand
GGCAAGCGTCGCCTTCCACCACGCCCGGCAGCGCATCGTCGCCCACCTCAAACGCCACGGGCGCGCCACCGCGAGTGAATTGCGACTTCTTCTATCCACCAGCCGCCGGGTTCTCATACCCCTGCTCGAACGTCTCGACCGCGACGGACTCACAGCCCGCGAAGGGGACGTCCGCCGGCTGGCGCCTACCGCGACAGGTCGCCCTGGCCCAGCACCCGGAAGCTGTGCCGGCGCAGGGCATCCGACGCCACGTCCAGATCCTCAAGATTCAAAGCCAGCAAGGGACGCCCAGCCGGAAGGACCAACAACGCATACAGGTAGTGAATGTTGATCTCCGCCTCGAGCAACGCCGACAAGGCCTTGTCCATGCGCGTCTCGACGTCGACCTCCACCACCAGAATCCCGGTCTCCGTGAACGGGAACCCATGTTCCACAAACAAGTCCCGTGCCCTATCCGGGTCGTCCACCACCACCCGGACAATGGCGCTATCCGTCGTGTCCAATACCGTAATTCCAAGGACATGCACCCCGTGCCGTTGCAACAGACCGGCAAAATCATGCAACCGCCCCAGCGTATTCGCGACGAAGAGGGAGAATTGTATCACCGGATCGTCCCCGGGTGACTTGAGCGTCGACAGCGCCATCCCCCATTAGTTGGCCGTGCCCCGTCCGGTTTGCACGCGCAAACTCCTGTATCGAACCGGGGATTTACGCCGCCGCCCCGTCCACGCATGATCCCCGTCACTGGATACCATGCACCGTTCCAACCCCAACTGGACCCGCCGGCGCTTCATCGAGCGTACCGGCGCCGGCACCACCGCCCTCCTCGCCGCCGCCACCGGCCCTGGCCTGCCCCACTCCCGCGGCGCCGAGGCGGAGAAACTCGAAATCGGCTTCATCGGCCTCCGTTCCCGCGGCACCGAACTGTTGAACGAGTTCCTCGCAAACCCCCAGGTCCAGGTCGCCTGGCTCTGCGACGTCGACCAGCGTGCCCTCGACAAGGCCGGCCAGACGGTCGCAGGCCGACAGGTCCGCGCCTTCAAAACCACCCCTGACTTCCGTCGAATCCTCGATGACCGCCGCACCCAGGCCGTCGTGATCGCCACACCAGACCACTGGCACGCCCCGGCCTCCGTCCTCGCCGTCAAGGCCGGCAAGGCGGTCTATGTCGAACCCCCCTTCAGCCACAACCCCCGGGAAGGCGAGATCCTCGTCGACCTCGTCCGCCGCAACCGCGGACTTCTCCGCGTCGGCCTCCAACGCCGCAGCGTCCCTTGGATTCAGGAAATCCTTCAGCGCGTTCGATCCGGCGAATTCGGCAACATCCACTTCGCCCGCGCCTGGCATACCGCCCACCGACCTGGCATCGGATTCGGCCGGCTCGCCCCGGTGCCGGAATGGCTCAACTACGAACTCTGGCAGGGGCCCGCGCCCGACCGCCCCTATCGCGACAACGTCGTTCACGACAACTGGAGTTCGTTCTGGCACTGGGGCACCGGTGACCTCGGCACCCATGGCGTCCATTGGCTCGATCTCGCCCGGTGGGGCCTCGACTTGGAGTGCCCCGTCCGGGTCAGCTCCGCCGGTGGCCGCTACCATTTCGAGGACGATCAGGAATGCCCTGACACACAGGTCGTCACTTACGACTTCGGCCATCAAACGCTGGTTTGGGAACATCGAAGCGTCCTTCCTCAACCCCTCGACGGAGAACCGGCCGGTGTCTCGTTTCTGGGCGAGAAAGGTTCCGTCATTCTCGGAAACACCGGGTATCGCATCCTCGATCCACAGGGGAAGGAGCTTCAAAAAACCGCGGGCAGCGTCCCCTCCGCTCCCCATGTCGGCCACTTCCTCGCGAGCCTCCCGACACGCAACGAACCCCCCGCCGCCAGCGCCACGGAAGGCCACTTGTCCACTCTCCTCTGCCATCTCGGAAACATCTCCCAACGCCTCGGTCGCTCCATCCGCGTCAATCCGGAGACCAGGCAGGTCCGCGAGGACCGTGAAGCGGCGTCCCTCTGGCATCGCGAATACCGTCCGGGCTGGCAACCCGTCTTGTGAACGCTCCGGCCCCCCGACTCCTTGAGTCCGCCCGACTCCCCGACCCTGAGATCTTCCCGCAGGCGGATTACGAACATCGACTCCGCCTCGGGCGATGCCCGCCCGAGGCATTCTTTCAACCCTGGAAGCTGGACCCGCCCGGCGACCTGCTCGCGGAACGCCGTCACTGGATCACGACCGCGCCCGAACGGCACGCTCTCGCCGACCCCTCCGCCCTCGAGGCGCTCGTCGAACTCGCCGAATGTGCCACCCATTGGACCGGGCACCCCTTCCCGTCTCCGGCAACACTGGACGCTCCATCCCTCACCTCGGCCCTTGGCGCCGTCCTCGAACCCGACTTCATCCTGCTCTCCCGCGAGGCGATCCCGCCTCGCATGATCGCCGCCTCCGTCTGCTTCCCGTCCTCCTGGGCGCCCGAGGAAAAACTCGGAACCACCCTCGACCGCATTCACGACGTCGTCCCCGAACTGAATGCCTCTCTCGGCAACGCCATCGGCGGCTTCCTCGGACGACTGAAACCCGGGACCGCCTGGATCCGCGCGAACTGGGGCCTCAGCGCCTCACCCGAACGCAACCAGCATCCCGCCCGTCTCCTCCCCCGTCTTCTCCCCCCGCTCGATCCCGCCGGGACCTGGGTCCGGATCGAGCACCAGGCCCTGCTCGCCCTGCCGCGGTCCGGTGCCATCCTCTTCGGCCTCCGCATCGAGCGCCGCCCTCTTTCCAGGATCGCCGGGGATCCCTCGATCGCCTCCTCTCTCGCCCGCACGATCCGCTCCATGCCCGAGTCGATGGCCGCCTACAAAGGCATCGCCGGCATTCGCTCGGCGGTGGTGAACTACCTTCTTCACGCCGCTTCGCACGACACGGTGTAGAAGCAATTCTGATTACATTTCGAAACACATCCCCAGCCAACCGAAGGCTTGGATCCGGCCGTGGGACGTTTCGCGTCTGCCGGCAGGACGCATTCTTGGATGATCGTTAATATCTTTCTATCAGGTTGTTATAATATAAAACGACAG
>JBBQIU010000630.1:0-3086 GCA_038325245.1 Verrucomicrobiota bacterium | reverse complement strand
GCCACGTCCTGGTTTTCGCCAAACACCTTCAGGTTCTGGACCTCTGATTCTCGAAGGGCGCGTCCTGGAGCGGAGGGACCGCGGGGTTTTGGGACTTGAATTCAAGGGCATCGGTCTCCACCGTCCTTTCAAGTTTTTTGACCTATGGCAGACATCGCTAATCGGTACGCCGAAAATGTCGGCGGCAAGTTCTACGTCGACAACCAGTGCATCGATTGCGACCTCTGTCGCGAGACGGCACCCAGCAATTTCCAGCGAAACGATGACGGCGGCTACTCGTACGTTTACAAGCAGCCCGAGTCTCCCGAGGAGGAGGCGCAGTGCAAGGAAGCGAAGGAAGGTTGCCCCGTGGAAGCGATCGGCGACGACGCCTCCTGAGCTGTCGGCCTGATGCAGAACGGACCTTGGTTCCGTTTCAAATCCCGATTTCCCCCGGACAGGCTCTGAGCCCGTGGGTCTCATCCCACGGGCCTTTTGCATGCGCTTGGGGGACCGCGCGATCAGGGATGGGCGGATCCGAGCAGGGATCGGCGGAGCATCTCGAGCGCCTGCTGGGAGCTGACGTATTTGAAGGTCTCACGATCGAACGGGTTGAAGAAGCCGCGCACAATGGTGGTGGCCCCTCGGGTCGCGAGGGCGATGTAGACAGTCCCGACGGGTTTGAGATCGGACCCCCCCGTCGGGCCGGCGATGCCCGTGATCGCGATGGCGTGGGTCGCGCCCGACCGGGCGAGGGCGCCCTCGGCCATGGCTTGGGCACACGGTTCGCTGACGGCGCCCTGTTCCAAGAGGATCCCGGGCGGAACGCCCAGTTCGCGCTGCTTGGCCTCGTTGTCATACGTGACCCACCCGCCCCAGAAAACCGACGAGGCCCCCGGCACGTTGGTCACCCGGTGGGCGACGTACCCCCCGGTGCAGGATTCGGCAAGCGCCAGTCGGGCCCCTTGGCGGGCGGCAAGTCGGACAACGACCTCCTCGAGTTGTTCGTCGTCGCGACCGAAGACGTGATCCCCAAGCAGTCGGAGGGTTTCAGACTCCGCCTCCCGGACGAGGTCCGCGGCCTGGGGTCCGTGGGAAACCAGGCGGATATCCACCTCGCCCGTCCGGGCGCAGTAGCCGATCTCGAGACCCCGGGCAAAGAGCGGAGGGAGGATCGGGGAGAGGCGTTCCTCGACCCACGATTCCCCAAGACCGCATGTGCGCAGGGTGAGGCACTGGTACGGATCGGAGACCGGCGACCATTCGCGGAGGAGCGGAACGACCTGCTGATCGAACATGGGCCTGAGTTCCCGCGGAGGTCCGGGGAGCATGATGAGCCAGGAACCATTCTCGCGAAAACGTCCCGGTTCGACCTGGATCGCGAGGCCCGGGGCCGTCCCGTGGTGATTGGGAATCACCACGGCGCCCTCCGGAACCTGGGCCTGGATGGCCACACTGGCAGGCATGGGACGCCGCCGGGCGCTGAAGAACGCCTGGATGTTCTCGAGGGAGGGTTCATGGACCACCAGCCTGCGTCCGAGCAGTTGGGCGATGTAATCCCGGGTCACGTCGTCAGAAGTCGGGCCGAGGCCACCGGTCGTGATGACCCAGTCGGCGCGCGTGAGGGACTCGGCGGTGGCTTCGCGGATGGCGGCACCGGTATCGGGAACGGCGGTCTGCCGCTGGCACGGCCAGCCCAGATCGGCGAGTCGCCGGCAGATCCACTGCTGATGCGTGTTCAGAATCCGGCCGAGCATCAATTCGGAGCCGGTGTTGAGAAGTTCAACGATCACCGGGCTTGAGCGTGCCCGGAGACCGGGGCCGCGTGCGAGCCGGCGTTGCGCGCGCCCCCCTTTGTTGCCTCGGTTTGCTCGACGCGACCCGCCGGCGATGAAGGACGCGCAGCGTGGCAAAGAGTTCGTCGCCCACGCGCTCTAATTGCGTGAACTCCATGCGCGTCGCCGCGGGAAGATTCGGGAAACCATGGCCTTCGCAGATCGTGGGAGCCAGTCGTCCCCCGAACAGGAGAGGGCATACCGTGACATGGACCTCGTCGATCCGTCCGGCGCGAAACATGGCGTCGTTCAACTCGCCCCCCCCTTCGCAGACCATCCGGCGCACGCCCCAGTCGCGCGCGAGCCAGGTCAGGGCGGCGGGAAGATCCACTTCGTCCTCACCATACTGCCCGATGACGGCCCCGGCCTCCTGGAGTCGGCGAACTCGTGATGCGGGCGCCCGTTGGGTGACGAGGACGATGAGGGGTGACCGGGATTCGCTGAAGACATCCGCCTTGGGATTCAGCCGGGCCTTGCCACTGACGACGACGCGAAGATTGAACTCGTCGAGCCCGCGGCGGAGGCGCAGTCGTTGGAAACGATCCCCCCCCGGGCCCAGTGTGACACCCGGGGTGTTGGCGGTGCGCGAGCCACACATCACCGCATCGGCGGTGGCGCGCAGTTCGAGCAAATGGATCTGGTCGCGAGCGCTGCCGAAGGACGCGACCATCCGATTTGCCGTCGCGATCTTGGCATCGGCTGACATGGCCATGTTGAGCAGGACATAGGGGCAGTTCATGGGGGAATCATTCGATCCACATGGCATCGCCGTAGCTGAAGAAGCGGAAGCCCACATCGATCGCGGACTGGTAGGCCGCGAGGATCAGGTCACGGCCGGACTCCCGTCCCGGGGCGGCGAAGGCGCTGACGAGCATCAGCAGAGTGGACCTGGGAAGATGGAAGTTGGTGAGGAGGGCATCGACGAGTTGGAAGGTCGCCGGAGGGTAAAGGAACAGATCTGTCCGGCCGGGCCCGGCGATAAGACGGCCTTCATTCGCGCGGGCGACGCTTTCCAGGACGCGCAGGGAGGTTGTGCCGATCGCGACGACACGGTGTCCGGCCTGTCGGACCCTGTGGACGGCGTCGACCGTCTCCGTCGGGACATGGAAACGCTCGGTATGCATGACGTGGTCGGCGAGGCGGTCGACCTTCACGGGGGCGAAGGTTCCGATGCCGACGTGGAGGGTGACCTCGGCGATGCCGACTCCGGAATCCTGAAGGTGTTGAAGGAGTTCCGGCGTGAAGTGCAGTCCGGCGGTGGGGGCGGCGGTG
>JBBQIU010000629.1:0-3090 GCA_038325245.1 Verrucomicrobiota bacterium | reverse complement strand
CGTGGCGCTATCGCCGGCCCGGAAGGAATCGTTCATGGCCGCGAACAGCCGGATCGGCTGAGGGATGGCGCCGACGCGGGCGGCGTCCATGAGGGCGGTGCCGGCATTGGACCAATCATCGCGCGCGTGGCCGGGGTTATCGCCCGGGACCACGAGGGGGAAGGCGAAACGGGCGACCATGTCGAACTGGCCGAGGAAACCGATGAGGGAGTCGAGTGCGGCTTGATCGAAGGGTCTGCCAACGCGTTGGGCTTCGGCCGCAGCGCGGCCGGGGCCGATCGCCCGCTCATACGCCGCGAGTTGTGGGACGAAGTCGGTGATGCGCTCGGGTTTGAGGCTGTTCTTGATCCGCTGGTAGAGGATCAGACGGTTGTAGATGTCGTTGACCGCCTTCTCAAAGGGCGTCTGCTGCTCGGGCTTCAACTTGGCGGCGCTGATGCGGCGGGCTTCCCGTTCCAGTTCTTCCATCCCCGGCTGGATATCCACGAACGAGAAATGGTTGTCCTCGCGCTGGATCTTGAGGAGGGCGATCACTTGCGGATGATCGATGCGAAACGCGGGGCGGGTGTCCGCGACCTCGGCCTGGAACAGTGCTTCCTTCAACCAATCCAGCGCGGACAGCGTGATGACCGTCTTGCCCGAGGAGGGGTCGGTGATGCGGAGGGTTTGTTTGGCACGGAGCTGAAGGAGGGCATTCCGCGCGACGGAATCCAGCGGCTGAACGCGGCCTTCGAGTAGAACCGGGATGCGGCCGAACTCGCGGGAATGCAATTCCTTGTTCCGGGGTGGGACGAGGGTGGTCGCCAGCCACAACACCGCCAGGGCGGCAACGATCCAGGGCACGTGACGATTCATAAACGTGGTGGAAGTTGCCCGAACTCGGGCCGATTGCCAGCGCCGAGTGGGATCGCGACGTGTCTACTTCGAGTCCAATTCAATGACGAGAGGCGACACCGCGGGGCGGTCGTCCGAAAGGCTGGCGATGCGTTCACGATAAAAACGGGCGATGCCATCGTCGGGTCCGCCCTCGACACACTGGCGGAACGCTTCCAGGGCTTTCAGGAGGTTCCCCTCCCGGAGCCAGCGGATTCCCTGGTCGCACGGGTCCTCAGCCGCCTTCGCCGCCGCAGGGGACAGGGGTGCGCTGGTGTGAAGGGGCGTCGGTTGAAAAACCTCAACCGCCTGGTCGAAACCCTTGAAACGGAAGTGGCCCAGGGGCCGGATGGCGTAGCCGGTGAGTCCCTGCTGGAAGTCGTGGCTGACCAGGATCTCGGTGCCCAAATGCTTGTTCAGCCCGTTGAGGCGTGACGCGAGGTTCACCGCATCGCCGATCGCCGTGTAGGCGAAATGCTCGGTGCTTCCGAAATTGCCGACGCACGCCACGCCCGAATGGAGGCCGATCCGCGTGCGGACGGCGGGGGTGCCCGTCCGGCTCTCAAAGACGGCCAGGCGTCCCGTGAGCGCCAGCGCGGCGTCGAGGGCCCGGCGCTCCGGTTCCGCTTGTTCCACAGGGGCGTTCCAGACGGCAAAGAGCCCATCCCCGAGAATCCCCAGGACGGTGCCGTCGTGTTCGTGAACGCAGTTGATGGCGATGTCGTAGTAATCGTTGAGCAGGGCGACCAATTGATGCGGGTCGGTGCGCTGGGAAATGCGCGAAAAATCAGTGATGTCCGTGAAAAGGATGACCACCCGTCGGACCGTCCCGCCCAGACGAAGGCTTTCGGGACGGGCGGTGAGTTCTTCGACGACCCTTGGGGGGAGGTACGTGGCGAGCGACCGACGGAACAGTTCCTTCTCGTGGCCGACGAGCAAGAGTTGCGCGCCCAGGGCCCAGACGAGCCCGGCGGGAACTTGAATCGCGGCCGGGACAAGCCATGACCACCAAAGATTGTGATTCCACGCCATGTACAGGGAAAGCGCGGCAATGGTGACGGTGATGCCCACGCAGAGACCCAGAGCGAGTATCGGTCGGAGACGCGGCAATCCGAGACCAAGCAGCAAGCCGAAGGCGACGACAAGCCCGGCTTCGAAAGGAGCCTCCACACGTTGGAGCCACTCGCCCCGGATCAGGTTCAGAAGTCCTGTGGCGTGGAGTTCGAGTCCGGGCATCTCCTGTCTTCCCGCGCCATACGGGGTGGGGAACGTGTCCTTGCGGGTGCCCGGGAAATCCACCTCGAAATTGGCGCCCACGACGACGAGGCGATCGCGAAAGCGTGGAGCCGATTCGGGCTTGAGGGCGTCCTCGTAGGAGATCGAGGGCAGCGAGTTGGGGGGGCCGTAATAGTTGAGCCACAGATTGGCGAGGGGTGCGCCTCGCTGTTCCGCCTGGTTGCGGCCCTCCAGGGTTGCGGCGACCCAACTGAGCGTGGGTTCCCAATCCCCTCCCCCGACACGTGTTCGTCCGGGAAAAAGACGCCGGGCCACCCCATCCTGTCCAACGACGACATTCAGGAGCCCGACGGCGGCAGCGTTCGTGGCGATGGCAGGGATTGGGGCTTCCCGGTCTTCGGACTCTCCGAGTCCGGGGATGAGGCGGCGGGAGAGATTGGCGCTGACGACGATCTTGCCATGGCGGGCGAGGGCGCGACCCAGTCGAACATCCTGGGCCGTATCCTCAGCCAGCAGGAGGTCCACGACGACCGTGCGCGATCCCGCTTCGGCGAGGTTCTCGATCAAGCGGGCGTGGAGATCGCGGTCCCAGGCCGATTCGCGTCGTTGACCCAGGCTGCGGCGGGAATCGTCATCCATCTGGACAACGATGAGATCATCGGGAATGGGCTGACTCTCCGGAGAGCGGAGTCGGAAGCCCAGATCGTAACTTTCCTGGGCGAGTCGCTGGCCGAGGAACGGATTGAGGGCCAGAAGGCCGAGGACAATGAGTCCAACGCTCCCGAGCCAGCCCACGCGACGGCGTCCGGAGGCGAAGGATGGCAAGCCAGATGACCCGCCTCGCAAGGCGAACGGATCCATCGAGATAAAGCGCTTTACAAGACTCCTCATGTCTCGCCCAAATCGCCACGGTGCTTACCACAGGGTCGCCTCCCAGCCCAAGAACCATGAACAATTCACCTCAGGACGCCCCGAAGACCC
>JBBQIU010000628.1:0-3103 GCA_038325245.1 Verrucomicrobiota bacterium | reverse complement strand
CCGGTCGCGATCCACCGTCGGTGTGGCACGCGGTCCGGGGCCGCCCGGCCCCAGGAAGAACCGCACCTGATTCGGGTGGGCCCAGAGGAGCCGGCCGGTCCGCAATTCGTAGCAGCTCACCCAGTCCTCCTCGCCATGCTGTTCCTGCGTGATGGCGCGGGGTCCAACGACGGCGAACGCGGACCATCCCGACCCGATGGGTTGCCGCCAGAGTTCGCGGGGCGGGGACGACTTCCAGTCCCGGGACAGATTCGAGCCGCGAAGGACCCCATCCCGCGCGGGTCCCATGAATTGAGGCGTGTCGAGGGCACCGGGGGCATCGGCGACACCCGCCGCTTGCGGGGTCGCGGACGACGCGGCTGTCGCCGGTTCTGACCCAAGAGCAGGCCCCGGGGGCATCGGGGCTTCGCCGTTCCCGGCCCTGTTCCAGACGAATCGGGGCAGGCCGCTGCCGTCGACCGTTCCGTCGACCCGGAGGAACTGCCTTGCCCCGACGATCCCAAGCCCCAGGAGAGCGATAACGGCGAGCCGGGTTCGCCAGCGAATCCGGCTCAGGAGGACGAACCATACGAGCGTCAGGAGCAGAGCGAGAATCAGGATGCCCGAGGTGAACCACGCCTTGAGGTTCGACTCGAGTTCCGATTGGAGCCGGATGAGCAGGACACCGACAATTGCCAGTATTCCCACGCCGATGGGAAACCAGAGACGATGGCCGGACGGGCGGGGTGGGGAATCGTTCATAGGGCGGGGCAAAGCTATCAGGGATTTCGCAAAGTGGGAAAGTCAGTCATGGCCCGGCGGTCGTTTGTTCACCGGCGGCTGGCATCCGCGATGCAATCGGGCCCAGGCCGTCCCAACCGTGGATACCCAAAGCGGGGACCTTGGCAGACGCGTCCTTCAATACGGATAACCGATTGCGGAGGAAGGGGATGATGGATTCACAGGAGCACGCCTCGCCCGTTTTTTCGTCCTTCGGGAGGATGGGTGGACCTGGGAAGCCGATCCGGTCCTTCCAAGTCTCTGCGTTCCCTGCGTTCTTTGTGGCAAATCCCTCCCCGTCCGGCGCTCCTGTCCGTCGCATTCACGTGGGCCGGGAGGCCTGCCCGTTTGGACTTAGGCCACAGGGAACGCAGAGAGCGCAGAGAAGGAACCTGGTTTTCGCCAAACACCTTCAGGTTCTGGACCTCTGATTCTCGAAGGGCGCGTCCTGGGACCTTGGTGTGCCTGCGGAAAATCAGGTGCGGAGCGGGTCCGACTCCGCGAGTGTGCCCTGGATTCCCGGAATCACCGTCCACGACCATGGTTCAGCGACCTTCCAATTCCCGACAATCGAGCGGCTTCACCCTGATAGAACTCCTGGTGGTGATCGCCATCATTGCGATCCTGGCGAGCATGCTCCTGCCTGCGCTCTCGATGGCCAAGGAGTCCGGCCGCTCGGCGAAGTGCAAGAGCAACATGCGCCAGATCACCCTAGGCATGCTCATGTACGCCGACGACAACGAGGAACACTACCCGTGGGCAGGAGGAGTGGACCGCAACCTGCCACCGGACTGGGTCTGGGGAGGGCAGGACGCCGCCGACACCAACAACCAGAACTACTGGCGTCGGCCGCCGCGCACGTACGGGCATCATGCGGAGGCGGGCTCGGTGTTCCCGTTCGTCACGGGGCAGGCGATCATCCGTCCCGCCACCGGCAACAATGCGGACTCGTACTCGAACAGTTTTGCCATCTACGAGTGCCCCAGCACCGGCATCCACGGCAAGGCGTTGCGGGTGAACTACAGCATGAACGGGCGAGTGGATGGCGGGGAGGCGGGGGATTTTCCGCCGAAGGGACTCAAGTCGACGATTGTCTACAATCCGTCCGGGAAATTCCTTCTGATGCAGGAGAACCCGAAGTCCATGCACAACGCTTCCGTCAGCCCGGGAGGATCGGTTGATGACTGGGATCTCCGGCTGCACAAAGGCGGCCTCAACAACGGCTTCATGGACGGGCACATCGAATTCATGAAGGAGCGAAAACTCCTGCCCATCGTCCGCAACACGAACGCAAAGTTGACCCAGTCCTACTTTGATCCCGTGTATCGGGATTAAGCGCGTAACGGGACGGGATCTGGAATCCCAACGGGATTCCGTCCAGAAGCCCAGACATCTGAGCTTTCCCTGCCCTGGGTAAGACGACGTGAAGTGAGCCAACCGCAACGGGGTTGCGCCACCACGACGCAACCCCGTTGGGGCTGGGGTTGGGGGTGATTCGGCGATCCCACCCAGGGTAGCTCGTTCCTCGAAACCCTGGGCTTTGGGACGCAATCCCTTCGGGATTGGGAAATGCCCTCCGCGCGTTTTGTAGACCACCAGGGCATCGCGCTGGGCAGTCTCATACCGCCCCACTTTGCGGCGGTCAGCCTGAAATGACCAAACGCCAGGACGAGGCCTTCGGCCTCGATGGCAGGCGGGACATCTGCCGTTAAGGAGCGACGGTTCATGGAGATCGAACGAGTTCAACGCATGGGTCGCGTTGCGCAACCGATCGAGCGCCGGAACGGCTCACCTCGCACGCGGCCCGGCCCGGCCCAGAATGGCCCCGGCGTGGGAGGCGGTCGTCGGACGTTCCAGGACGGCGATGTCCGCTGGAACCGCGGAGTCAAGGGGTGGGTCCAGTCGAGCAAGCATCTGGATCGGAACCCATTCCCCGGCGGGTGACGCTCCCTTCAGTTCGCGAATCAGCTCGGCGGCGGCGGCTTCCCCCGGCCCGGAGCGGGCTTACCACGAGGTCCTGCAGGCTCGTGGCCGGCGGCCGCAGGATCTCAATCAGCTCCAACGCCTGGCGTCTGTATTGCTGCGGCTCGAGGAATCGGCCAGGTCCAACCACACCGGGCAACGCCCCGCTGACCGTACGAAGGACCCGGCGAAACGTGGAATCGCCCCCTGTTGTGAGGGCCTGCTCCACCAGGGCCGGCACGGCATTGGTGCCAAGGGCGAACAGCGCCACCCGGGCATCCAGGTGATTCAATGCCCCGGCGTGCGCCCGCGGAAGGGGGGGGGGGCCCCCCCACCCCCCCCGCGGGGGGGGGGGCCCGGCGCGCCCCACCGGGCGGGTGGG
>JBBQIU010000627.1:0-3109 GCA_038325245.1 Verrucomicrobiota bacterium | reverse complement strand
GGTCGGTTCATGGGGTGAACGGTCTGCCGGAGGGAGGAATTCCGGACCTCTTGAAGAGGGCGGGCTCTTGTGTCCCCGTTTTGAGGGAGTGTCAACGGGCAAGGTGCAAACAAAAAGGGGACGCCCAGGAGGCGTCCCCGTTGGAGGCTGGATTCGCGTGGGGCGGTGGACTACCGGCCCTGGACGCGGAAGAAAGTCGGACTGGTGCCGACGGCGACCGTCGCGGTCTTGGTGGTGATGGGTCCACCGACGTTTTCCCAGGAACCGCCGGCAACCGTCGCGCGGCTCTGGATTTGGAACGGCGGGGTGCCGGTCGCCCAGGTGAGCTTCACGCTGGCACCCTCGCGGGCGATGGCGATGTTGCCGATGGGTCCGCTGGCGCTGCCACCCGTTTCCACCGCGTTCGAGGCGGGTGAGGTGACGGACGTGCCCACCTCGGAGAACGTCTCATTGGCCGAGTAGGTGACGACGACGCAGAGCTTGCTGGCTCCGGGAACCGCCAGGGCGCTCAGGTCGAAGGTGAATTCGCCCGCGTTTCCGTTCTGATCGTCCGGACCTCCCTCGAAACAGGTCCCGAGGTAGTTGCCGGGAATGACCGAGCCGGCGGGAGCCGCGGAATCCGTCACGTAGATGTCGACATCGGCGAAGTAGCCCTCGGCGGGCGGGGTGATCGTGCCCGAGAGTTTTCCACCGGTGTACGTGGTCACGGTGGGAGCCACATTGTCCGCGTTCGAGACGTAGGGAGCGTAGTACTCGTTGTAAGGACGGCCGTTGGCGCCGTCGGCGAACAGGAATTCGGTGAAACCATTACCTGCGAGGATGTTGCGACGCGCGACGATCGGCACCGTCTTGCCCGCGATCAGGACGCCGACTCCGGGGATCCGGGTGATCAGGTTGCCTTCGATCTCGTCAGCGACGCCGTCGTTGTTCGATCCGAGACGGAAACTGCCGGCGCCAGGGCCTTCGAGCAGGTCGGGGGTCTTGAGGGTGGGGACCGGAGGGGTGGACCGGCCGTCGACGCCGACGCCGAAGTAGTTGCCGGCGACGACGACGTTGCTGGCGTTCGAGTAGAACTCGATGAGGTGATCATAGACGACCAGGTTGAAGACGTTGCGCTCGTTCTCGTCATTGATCTTGTCACCGCGGACGCCGATGACACTGCCGGTCGTGTGGCGGCCGTTTTCGTAATTCTCGACCGAGGAATCGCCGGCGCTGCGGCCGGCATCGAGTTGAGCCTGGTGGATGTCGTCGACGCTGAGGAACGTTTTCCCATCGGGCTTCACGTTGAAGTAGTTGCCTGCGGTGATGGCCTCGGGAAGTTCGAGCGCGAGCGCGATATGAAGTCCGGCGAGGATGTTGCCCTCGGCGAGGTCATTGAGGCCGTCCGAGTCGGTTCCGACGATCAAACCGCCCGAGAAGGTGTCGACGTTGACGCCATCGACCTGGACGCGATGGCGGAAGGCGGCGACGGCCGAAGAGACGCCCTTGACGGTGTTGCCGTCGGGGGCGAGGCCGAACCAGTTGCCCTGAACGCGCGCATTGCGGGCTTCCTTAACGAGGGCAATGGCGTAGATGCCGGGATCCACGTCGCTGCCGGGGGTATGCCGCCCGAGGAAGCTCAGGCCCCGGATGGTGATGTTCTCGGCCTCGAAGATGCCGAGGATGGCGTTCTCGGAGTCGCCGTAGCCCGGGTAGGGAAGGCGTGTGGAGGCGCGGTTGGGTAAGGACGGGTCGCCGGTCTGGGCATCGCTCGACGAGTCGAGGACGATATGGATCCTGGCGTTGTTGCCAGAGAGGAATGCGTTGGTGTTGGGGGAGGACCCGGGCTGGGTGTAGCCGTCAATGGTGATTCCCGGCTTGGTGATGAGCGGGTACCCGCCGATGGGCGTCGCTAGAACGTGAGGACCCGCCCCGGCGATGTTGAAGGTGATGCGGTCGTTTTCCTGCTGGCTGGCGAGGGCTTCGACGAGGCTGGTCCGGCCGTCGGCAGCACTGCTCGCATTGTCGGCCGTATCGACGACGACCGTGCGGACTGGTTCGACGCGGACGTTGTCGAAGAGGGCGTAGGTTTCTTCCGCGGGGTTGGCGATGGAAGTGAAGGGATCGAGGTAGCCGAGCATGATATTGCCCGAGGTGAAGGCGGTATCATTGACGCGCTGGGCGAGGATGTGGCCGTTGACCTTCCACGTGATGTTCGGACCCACCTGAAGGATCTCGACCTCGAGCCACTGCTTGCCGGGCAGGCCGGAGGCTTCGAAGCGAGGCGTTGGGAACGCGTTCTGGAAGAAGGCTTCGGAGTCGTCGGTATCGATGACGCCGTTGCCGTTGCGGTCCATCAGGCCGCCGGAGGCGTCGGCGAGCCTGGGGACGGGGGGTTGGCCGGGGCCTCCGCCCTGGAGCGAGACGAAGTCCCGGGCAGCGCCGCCTTCTCCGGTGAGGCCGAAGAAGATGCCATCGCTGTTATCCCGTCCGATGGCGGTCGTCTTGAACGCCTCCGTGAGGGCGGTGCCGGTGAGGACGAACCAGTTGATGAACTCGCCACCGTGATTGATGCCGGCGATGGCGTATTCGGTGGTACCGGCGCCGGTATCGGCGTAGGCCCCGTGGTTGAGAAAGAGGTCGAATTTGAGGACAAAATCGCCCGAGAACGACTTGTCCTTCGGGTAGAGGTTGAGGGCCATGCGTTCAGCGAGGTCGTCCTTGCTGTTGACGTAGACGCGGACGCCCCGGGAGGTGCCGCTGGCAGAGTTCGGGGCCGGCGGGATCGGGATCTCGACGGGCTCGACGTCCGTGGCGGACTTGTAGGTTTTGACGGTGAGTTGACTGTAGTCGAAGGCCCAATCCACGGAGAAATCCGTGGGATCGGAACCTTCGAAGTAGCCGGCTCGGACCGTCCAATTGGCGGACGAGTCCGTGTCGAAGTTGTCTTCGAAGAGCGGCGCGGCGCTGGCGGCGGAGGCCAGGGCGGCAGGAAGTGTGAGGGAAAGGAATCGTAGTAACATCTTGGAATTCAGGTCCATCGATCTTGGTTTGCGAGCGCGGGGGGAGAGCGTCGCAGGCGGAGAACCAAGTGAAACAGGTTGGCGAACCACAGAGAACGGAGCCCACG
>JBBQIU010000626.1:0-3112 GCA_038325245.1 Verrucomicrobiota bacterium | reverse complement strand
GAGATCATGCTCCAGCAGACGCAGGTAACGACGGTAGTTCCCTACTGGGAACGCTGGAGACGGGCCCTGCCCGACGTGGCAACCCTGGCGGCGGCCACCGAGGAGACCGTGCTCAAGCTTTGGGAAGGCCTCGGTTACTATCGACGGGTTCGTCACCTCCAGACCGCGGCGCGAGTGATCGTGGAGAGTCATGGCGGGCGGTTTCCAGGGAGTTTCGAGGAGATTCTGGCCCTCCCTGGAGTGGGCCGCTATACGGCCGGCGCGATCAGCAGCATCGCCTTCGACCAACCGATCCCGATTTTGGATGGAAACGTGATCCGGGTTCTCTGCCGAATTGGCGCCATTTCAGGCGACCCGAAGGATCGCCTCGTGAACGAACGCCTGTGGAGTGAAGCCGCCCGTTGGGTGAAATCGGCGGCGGCCACGGGCCGCCCGTTGTCCTGTTCGCACATCAACCAGGCGCTCATGGAGCTTGGGGCCGTCGTCTGCACCCCGCGCACACCCGCTTGCGAACGGTGCCCGCTGGCGAACGGATGCCAGGCCCGGGCCGCAGGGCAGACCGACGGGTACCCGCAGATCAGGGAGCGTGTCCGGGCGACACCCCGCGAATTCGCGGTGGCGGTCATCGTGCGTGGAGGGAGCGTGTGGTTGCGTCATCGCGCCGCCAACGAGGTCAACGGCGGGCTTTGGGAATTTCCGAACGTGGAAGTGGAAACTGAACAGGCCGACGCCGAAGGGTTGCTTCGAACCCGGTTCGGTTCGTCGCTCCTCGGCCGTTTGGAACCGTTGGGCGTGGTGCGGCATTCCATCACCCGATACCGGATTCTTCAGCGGGCCTATGTGGCCGATTGGCGCGGGGGGCGGCGGCCCGTTCCGGGCGGCGGTGAGTGGTGGCCGGGCGAAAAGCTCCTGGAACGGCCCATGTCCAGCGCCCACCGCCGGATTGCCGGCCTGCTGGGGGGGAACGGAAGCGCGTGGAGCGGTGCAACGTAGGGGCAGGACGCGTCGCCAAACACCCTCAGGTTCTGAACCTCTGATTCTCGAAGGGCGCGTCCTGACAAAAGGGATCATCCTGGGAAGACGAGTTGCATCTGCCCTGATGGTGACTATTACTCGGCCGGGCATGCGAACGGCACTAAAGATGGCGGCATTGGGCGTGGCCCTGGTCGGGGTGGTGTTCTGGTTGTTTGGCGGACCCAACCTCGGCTGGACCAAGACCAGCGTTCCGGTGGCGATGAAGGATCCTGTGACGGAACTCGACTATGTCGAATGGCAGCAGAATTTCGTTCCCGGCGTGGACTTTCTGGGGGCGGCCCTGGGACTTGCCGGCATACTTTTTGTGTCGTCCTGCTTCGTGAAGGCGAGCGTGAAAAATCCAATTCAAAAAACATGAGCATACCAAAAACCCTGTTGAAAAGCGTCGGTCTGGCCGCGGTCCTCGGAATGTCGGTCCAGGCTGAGGGGATCCAATTCGATTTCAAGGATCCGAAAGGGGTCAACACGGTTGCGTTCTCCCTCGACGCCCCCCTGGAAGCCATCAGCGGGTCGGCGAGCGGCATCTCCGGCCATGTGGAGTTCGATCCCGCGAAGCCCGAGGCGACGAAGGGCAAGATCGCGGTGACCACCGCATCGATGCATGTGGCGAACCCGCTGATGAAGGAGCACATGCATGCCAAGGATTGGATGGACGTGGCGTCCCACCCGGAACTGACTTTCGAGGCGGGATCCTTGAGCGACGTGAAGAAGGACGGCGATGTCTACCTTGGGAAGGTCACGGGAAAGTTGACCATTAAGGGCGTGACCAAGGATGTGACCGTGCCGGTGAAGTTGACGTACCTGAAGGACAAGCTCGGAGCGCGCACCAACGGCCGGATACAGGGAGACCTGCTCGTCCTCCGGACGCAGTTCAAGGTCAAGCGCACCGACTTCGGGATCAATCCCGGTGCACCGACCGACAAGGTTTCGGACGAGGTGGAACTGACCCTGAGCCTCGCCGGCTCGGCACCGAAGGCCTGAGGGATGTCCCAGGCATCGCCCGCTCCCGTCGAACTCCCCGGTCTGCGGGTGACCGTGGACCGGGTCTTCTTCCGTCCCGAGGCTCAGACGTCGGCGAACCAGCCCTATTGCTTCGCTTACTTCGTCACGATCCACAATGACGCCGACGTCCCGGTGACGATTCGGGGGCGGAAGTGGGTGATCCACGCCGATGACGGCGAGATCATGACGTGGGAGGGGGCGGGTGTGGTGGGTCAGACGCCGTTCATCCAACCGGGCGAGAGTTTCACCTATAACAGCCACCATTTGCTTCGCACGAAGTCGGGCAGAGCCGAGGGCGCGTACCTGGGCCTGGATTCAGACGGGCGCGCGGTTTACACGCTGATCCCGCCGTTCCAGATGGTGGTTCCCGGGATGGATTAGCTACCGGCCCGCTCCGGGCGTCCGTGCGGCCCGCGGCGGTCTTTTTGGCCTAGCCGGGGGTTGGCTCGGGCCAGGATTCCCCGCCGCAGGGCCCTTTCTGATTATCAGGGAGGCTTTTATGGGGTTTTCACCCCATGGCGGGCGGTCGATTCACACGCGTAACCTCCGGTGGGTGGCGATGCGGGATGGAAAAGGCCATCCACTCGCCACCCGGTCCTTGGATGACGGCGCACTTGGGTGCCATCGTCACCCGAGTTCACCATTCGTCACCTCTGGAAAAACGAATTTGATGAATCCTGGCAAGGTCGTTGCGGTGCGCGGCAGCGTTGTGGATGTGCGGTTCGACGGGAAACTGCCGCCGATCTACTCGGTGCTGCGCGCGGGGGAGGCCGGGCGGATCGTCATTGAAGTGCTGGCGCAGCGGGATGCGCGGCATGTACGCGGGATTGCGCTGACGCCCACGCAGGGTCTTGCGCGCGGCATGGAGGTCGAAGACACGGGTGGGCCGTTGAAGGCGCCCGTGGGGGAGGGTGTTCTTTCCCGCATGTTCGACGTGTTCGGAAGAACCATCGACCGCGAACCCGCCTTGTCGGACGTCCAATGGCGTTCAGTGCATCGGGCCCCGCCGCCGTTGGTGCGACGTTCCACCCGGTCGGAGATCTTTGAAACGGGCACCCGCACCACGTTATTCATT
>JBBQIU010000625.1:0-3114 GCA_038325245.1 Verrucomicrobiota bacterium | reverse complement strand
CCAGGTGATTCCACGCCTGGGCATTGCCAGGAAGGAACTCCACCGCCGTGCGCAGTCGGCGGATTGCGTCGTCGGCCCTCCCCGCCGCGATCAAGCGCTCGCCATCCAGGAGCGCCTTCGGTCCCGGTGGTGTGCATCCGGCCAGCAATAGAAGCAGACCGGTCGCGGCGGCCGGCCGGCGCCACCGTCCAAGCGGTTTTGAAGTCGTCAACATCCGTGTTCCGGCTAGAGTTCGGCTGCCGGGGCCTGAAAGTTCTCCGGCGCCCATCGTTGCGTCATGCCACGAGTCATACTCACGCTCCTTTTGCTTTGTCAGCCGTTTTGTCTGCGGTCAGCCCAGGTCGGGTTCGCCGATCCAGGCCTTTTCGGCCCCTCCGAAGACATTCCCTCCCGCGTGGTCATCGTCCATGACCCCGCCGCCACGCGCGCCCTCACCGCCCAACCCGACGTCATCGCCTCCATGGTCGAACGTGGCGTCACGACTCTCACCGGCCGCACCAATGCCGCCGAAGCCTGGCGCAGCCTTCTCGACCCTGAGGACGTCGTCGGCGTCAAAGTTCATTCGTCACCCGGTTCCGCCAGCGGCACCCGTCCCGCCGTCGCGCTCGCCATCATCCGCAGCTTGATCGACGCCGGCCATCCGCGGAACCGCATCATTCTCTGGGATCGACGTCTTGTCGACCTGCGCGCGGCCGGCTTTGACAACGTCGCCTCCAGCCTCGGCGTCCGACTCGCTGGCGCGACAGACTCCGGCTTCGAACCCGAGAATGCCTACGAAAACTCCGTCCTCGGCCAGTTGGTCTTCGGAGATCTCGAGTTCGCCCGGGTCACCACCCCCGGCATCACCAATGAAGTCGCCGGAAGAAAATCTCACTTCAGCCGGCTGCTCACCCGGGAAATCACTCGACACATCTTCATCGCCCCGCTCCTGAATCATAATCTGGCCGGCGTCAGCGGCATCCTTTACACCGTCGCCAGCGCCGCCACCGACAATTTCCTCCGCTTCGAATCCAACCCCTCGCTCCTCGCCCGCGCCGTACCCGAGATCTTCGGTCAGACCAACATAGCCGACCGCGTCGCCCTGAACGTCGTCGATGCCCTCATCGGCCAATACGAAGGCAGCCAGCGAAGCCTCCTCCATTACTCCGCCTCCCCGAACGAACTGCGCTTCGGACTCGACCCCGTCGCCCTTGATGTCCTCTCCCTCGAGGAACTCAACCATATCCGCCTCAACGCTGGGATTCCCGCCGTCACCAACCGCTCCGAATTGTACGAGAACGCCCGCCTCCTCGAACTCGGCACGGATCTCCTCCGCAAGATCGAGATCCTTCGCGCCGAGTGATTCCGTCACGAAGTCACCGAGAAAAGGACTAGGAACCAAGGCTCTCGCGGTGGAGTGACTGAGACTCGACTTCCGCGACGGTTTGCGCCGTTTCAGTCTCTCCCTTCCAATTTTCAGACAGGCTCCAAGCCGGAACGATTCAGTCCTGACGCACGCGAAGACCCGAAGACGCGAAGGAGGAGAAGCCGGAACCCGGATTCTGTGTGGTGTGGAAACGAGCACCGCACCGAACGGTGAGGTCGCCCGCGATATCCTGATGCCAAAGTTTCCCCCGGAATTCCTTCGCGTTCTTGGCGTCTTCGCGCGAGGCCCCTTGATCGCAACGGAATCGTTACGGCTAAGGCTGCACCGGCGTGGCAGGCGCCACCTTGGGCGTCGGCGCCTCAGGCTCAGCATCCGTCCCTCGACCCCGCCCGAATTCAGTCGAAAACACCGCCGTCTTCGGCTCATGCGAACGCTCGTCCCTTAATCCTCGCGGTAGAGGCGCCGATTGAACGCCGCCGTCGTACCAATGCTCGTTTCGAGATTCCACGCCCTTCGCCGTCGGCGCGAATGGATTGAAGAGATTGGCGAAGCCCGCCAGGAAGCCGCCAAAACCCTTACGCTCCGGCCTCGTCACCCGCGGCAAAACCCCACCCACCTCAATGTTCCGATTGGTCTTCAGTGTCGTCACCGTCGGTTCCCGCAATTCCACACCATACGAACTCCACCCCAACTGGGCCCTGAGCCCCATCCCCGGTCCCGCCCCGGCCGCCCCTTCCAATTCCAGCCCCGGGGGAAACGCGGCCCCCGTCGACGGTCCCGTTGACGACACCGCCGCGGGCCCCGACGGCACCCGGACCACTGGAACAGGAACCGATACCGGCGCCCCGACGGCCGGGACCGAAGGCACGGCTGGGGCCGGCTCCACCCCACCCGGTGCCGGGCTATTCTGCGCCATACCCACCCAGGGAATCAGGGCAACATACGCGGTCGCAAAGGTCAGTTTCATGGTTTCTTTCCGCCCGTCGGCTGGCTTCGAAATCTGGACGACCCTAACCACAAGTCCCGCATTCCGCCAGTAGGCAAAACACCCCATCACACCAACACATACCTTGGATCAAAGACGGCTTCGATCCCGTGCCGACGCAGCATCGCCACAAACCGTTCCACGCCCGCCTTCTCCCGGGCCCCGATGACGTGATGCGTATGCCGCGTCAGATAAACCCGGCGGAAGTTTTCATCGAATCCCGTCGTCTCCCGCACCAGCGCCTCCATTTCGGCCTGCCCACGCGCCGCCGCCGCCGCCAATTCCCCGCGCAACCCTCGAGTATCCGCTTCCCTGCGCAAGGCCCACACCGCGTACACAAACGGCAAACCAGTGACCTCAAGCCAGACCGATCCCAAATCCCAAATCGAATGCGGATGCCCGGCGCGGCGAAAGGCGATGGCCGCATCCCCGATCAGCAGGACCGCATCCTCCCTCGCGGCATCCGCCATTGCCAACAAAGGCTCGAACACCGGATGGATTCCACGCTCCGCCAGAAGCACCCGCAGGAGGTTGACGCTCGTCAGGGAAGCGGTGTCGCAACGGACCCGGCGGACATCCTCCAACCGCCCCCGGTACGCCATAAAAACGCTGTACACCTCCCCGTCCGATGCCACCCCCAACCCGTCCAAAATGTCGTATCGGTCGTGGAAGAGCACCTCCGTGATACTCACCAGACCGGCATCCAACGCCCCCATCCGGAGCTCGAGCGCCAACTGCGACGGCGGCAGCAATTTCAACCGAC
>JBBQIU010000624.1:0-3114 GCA_038325245.1 Verrucomicrobiota bacterium | reverse complement strand
AATGGCGGCGGGGTGTGGGATGGTGGTTGGGGTGACGACGGGGACTCACAGCCGGGCGAAGCTCGCTCTGCATCCGCACACGCACCTCATCGCCAGTCTGGGGGAGCTTCCGGCGCTGCTGGGTTTGAAGTCGTCGGGGTGAATTCCGGGGCGACGGTCAGGCCAGGAACATCATTCCGCGAATGACGAGAGCGGCGATGGTGACGATGGTCATGATCCCGGCGGGCACGAATTTTCGGGTTTTTTGGAACCGCTTGGCGAACACGACAATCAGGGCGACGAGGACAACGTCGCCGCTGAATTGGCCGGGGATGATGGCGAGCGCGCAGAGGGCCAGGAGTGCCGCGAACACCAGGGACATGACGAGGGAGACGGTGCTCTTTCCTTTGACGAAGCCGACCACACCGCCGGCGATCAGGAGCACGAGGTAAATCCAGAGGACAGCTTCGGGTTTCATCGGAGGGACGTCGGGGGAAGGATCGGTCAGCCCGACTGGACCTCCAAGCTTAGAATCTCACCGGGTTCCGCCTCGACGGTGACTTCGATGGGGCGGCAGCAGACCTCGCAATCGGTGACGAATTTCTGGGAGGGCTGGGCCGTGTCGATGGCGAGGGTGCAGGTTTGACCGCACCAGGGGCAGGGGATTTCGGTCGGGATTTCCATGGGTTCACGCCGACTGCAATTCGCTGCAGACTGCCTGGGCCTCGGCGCGCAATGCGTCGAGATCAGCGGTGGTGGCGACGCGGGCATAGCGGGCCTGATTGCAGACCTGGAAGAGCCGGTGAAGAGTCGCGACGGATTCGGGGCGGACGCCGGTGCGGGAAAGTTCAGTGTCGAGGGAGCCTTCTGTGATGGAGGCGGGGGCCTGGCCGGTGCGCAGGGCGATGGCTTCCTGCAAGGTGCGAAAAAGGGCCGCGAAGAAAGGCTCCGCCGATTGACGGGCGGCGAGTTCAGCGAGCGACGCGAGGCCCTTGCCGATTCGTTTTTCGAGGTCGGCTCGGCGTTGCGCCTCCTGATCGGCCGCGCGGCGGGCTCGGACGGTTCGCCCGAGGCGAAGGGCGGCCCACAGGACGGGCGGACCTATCGCCAGGGCAAGGAACCAGGGCTGGCCTGTCCACACGGATGGCAGAACGACTGCGGCGCCGAGGTGGGGTTTCAAGGGGGCGAGGTCGGGCTTCCGGGATGCCGCAGTGGCGGTCGCGGTGGGGGGCGCCGGGAGAACAGGGGCGGGAGCCCCGGCTTCCACGCGCAAGGGAATGGGCGCGGATCGGACGGTCTTGTAGGTGCGGGATTCGGGGTGAAAGAACGCAAAGTTGAAGGACGGCAGGGACGTGATGTCCGCTGATTCGGGCGTGACCACCTGTTCGAAACGCTTCTTCCCGGCAATGCCCGACGGGTCCTGGGACTCCACATTCGCGGTCGGAGGGTAGAGACGAAAGCCGCGCCAGGCGGGCTGTTCGGGAAGCTGGACGGAATCGAAGTTGCCTCGGCCCTGGATGTCGATGCGTACGGTGATGGGATCGCCCGCGTTCAGATTCGTTGGGGAAGCGGAGACCGCCAGTTCGAAGTCGCCGACGGCGCCGTTGAAACCCTGGGGCATGCCCTGGCGGGGGAGGGGGAGAACGTTGAGTGTGGAAGGTTTCGTGGAGAGCGTGAACCGCTGGTTTTCGCGGAGCCCGAAGACGTCGTCGAAGGGATTGGCAGATCCGCCGCGCCTGGGCAGGGGGATATCGAGGATGCAATTGGCGGCCTGAAGGGTGAGTTCGCCGGTTCGGGCCGCGGTGACGGTTTGAAGGAAACGGGCCCGGGTATAGATACGGTTGTTGACGCGGATGTTTCCCTGCTGCCCGGCGTCCTGGAGTTTGCCGATGGTGAAGCCGTCGGCGGAAAGCTGGGGTGCCTGCTGCAGGCGGCCGCCGATGGCGTAGAGGTGGATTTCGACGACGAAGGATTCGCCGACGAAGACCTCGCGCTCCGGCAGGACGAGTTGCAGGAAGGCGGCCTGATCCAGGCCGTCGGGGCGGGCGGCCTTGGGGTCATTGGCGGCGACAACGTTCAGTTGGACGGGATCGGACTGGATTCGTTGTCCGCCGGCGACGAGAGAAACCGGGCCGATGGTGTACTGGCCGATCCTGGAGGCGGTGACGGTGTAGGTGATTTCGGCGACGATGGATCGCGGGCCATTTCCGAAGGAGGCGCTCATGCTGTTGCCGGCGAGGCTGAACCGAAGTCCCGGGACGTCGGGAATGCGGGGCGTGTCGCGGGCGGTGCCGCCGGAGACGGTCACCTTGAGGATGGCGGTGTCACCGAGGGCGAGCGTTTCGCGGTCGAGGGACGTTTGGATCGATGCGGCGTGGGCGGTTGTCAGGAGGGTGGGGAGGAGGAAGGAGAGGGCGAGGGTGAGGAGAAGGGTCAGTCCGCGGGTTGAAATGGGACGGTTCATGAAAACAAACGTTCACCAGTCCTTGAGCGACCGGGGTCGGGTGCGCTTTTTCTCGAGGGGCATGAGTTTCTCCTCGCCCTTGGCGGCGTCGAGCAGCCGGAGCGCCTGCTGGGGCGACATCTCGCCGGGCGGTGCCTCTTCCCCCGGCTGGGGAGTGTCGGAGTTCCGTGCGTTCTCGGGGTCCGGCTTGTCGGGATTGGGCGATCCATCCTCGGAAGGATTGGAGGTCTGGTCCTCCTTGTCCGGCGCCTCTTGATTCTCGGATTCGGCTTTGTCCTGAGGACTCTCCGACTCGGAATTCGATTCCGGCTGTGGTTTCTGGTCAGGGGATTCGCCTCCTTCCGGTGGGGATTTTTTCTGGGAATCGTCCTTAGAATCCTGCTGGGAATCGTCGGGTTCCTGGTCGTCCTTCGATTCGTCCTTGTTGTCGCCCTGGGATTTCTCCTGTTGATCTTGTTTCTGTTGCTGTTTGAGGTCTTCGAGACGTTGCCGGACGAACTCGAGATTTTGTTGGGCGTTGGTGTGATTCGGGGAGAGCTGGAGCGCGGCCTCGAAGAGTTGGATGGATTGTTCCCAGGCTTTCTGGCGTGCCGGTGCTTCGGAGACCTCCTTTCCCAATTCGAACTGGGTATTGCCGAGGTTGTAGAACGCGTCGGTCTGGAGGCGGAGGT
>JBBQIU010000623.1:0-3116 GCA_038325245.1 Verrucomicrobiota bacterium | reverse complement strand
TGTATCGTCGGTTGCCCAACCGGCAGGCGCAACCCCGACCGCACAACCGGACCCGCAGGCAGGGCTGCCTGCGACACAGCAGGTTGGGCAACCTGCGCTACAACCTACCCATGAACCGAAGCCGCCCTGGAGGGTTCCGCTCCGTCGGAAACTGTTGAACTCTAGCCCCAACCCAATCCTCGGCGCCGACGGAGCGGCGCCCTCCATCGCACCGTTCTTGGTCCCAATGCGTGTCCGAAATCTGGAACTTGGTCTTTCCCACGGAGCATGCCTGCGAAGAATTCGTCTAAGAAACGGGCTCCACAGGTGTCTGATGAGTGAGGCGCGACGTTCGGAGCGCCGGCAGACGTGACGGAGGACGGGAGTCGAGGCGAAGAAAGCGAGGCTGATGGCGCTGGATCCACCAGGAGAACCGGGTTCGGAACCCAGGCGCAACGAATCGCTGGAGGCGTTGTTCCTGGCCCTCGAGGCTCCGCTGCTGGCGTACGCACTGCGCCTGCTCAGGAACCACGAAATGGCCGAAGACATCGTTCAGGATGCGTTTCTCAAGCTCCAGGCTCAGGGCGACTCCGTCCGGGAACCCCGGCCTTGGTTGTACCGGACGGTGCATCATCTCGCCCTCAATCACTTGCGCGCCGAGAAGCGCGTGGTTTCCCTCGCGGCCACCCCGGGGAGTGCATCGGCGGAAGACGAGGTCGCCGATCTGCAACCGCTTCCGGACGAGCAACTCGCGCGGTGGGAAGCCATCGGGCGGGTGCGATTGGGGCTGGACAGTCTGGACGCGCGCAGCCGGCAGCTCGTCCACCTGAAGTTCTCTGAGAACCTTTCCTACAAGGAGATCAGCAGCCAGACGGGTCTCACTGTTGGACACGTCGGGTATCTGCTCCACCACGCGTTGAAATCCCTCGCCGCTGACCTCAGCCAGGCCGGCCTACTGCCATGAACCCGGACTCCACGATTCCAGGCTCCTCTTCGATCCCGCCGGGAGGCGAATGGGAGATCCAGCTCACGGCCCGACTGCTCGGAGAACTTCCGGAAGAACAGTCGAAGGCGCTCGATGACGCGATGGCGCGGGATCCGGAATTGGCGCGCCTGGAGGAGCGCCTGCGACAGACGCTCGGCTTGGTTCAGGAGGCGGTCGCCGAACCCGCCGAACCCGCGCAGGGATCGGCCTCGCTTCCCCGGATGTCGCCTGGGAAACGCGAACGTCTGCTGGCAAGCTTTCAGACCAGTGCCGGGACCGGTTCCGCCGTCGGGGCGGAAGGCGAAACGTCAGAGGCGACGACATCATCGACGACGGCATCGGGCGGGGGAGGGGGGGGCGACACGCTCAGGGGGAAGGTGATCCCCGTGGAGTTCGTCGGCGAGGCGCCGGCCCGCATTCCGAGCGTGGGAGGCCGGTGGCTGACGTTGGCGGCGTGCCTGGTGGCCCTGCTGCTTGCCGCGACGTATGGGGTGAATTCGGTGGGGAAGCGAAGGGCTTACGATGTCACGCAGACCCCCGAGCGCGGGGCGATCACGACAGGTCCACGCCTTCTGACCTCCCTGTCCACGGCGGTGCGGAACGAGGGTTTGGACCGGCCGCCGGTGGCATTGAAGGAATCCCTGGAGGGCGCGCCTGCGGCCGACGGCGAGGCAAAGCAGCGGGGCGAGAACTGGGATTTCACAGCCGAGGCCGGCCAGCGCAGGGGATTGAGCGGAAGCGGTGGGGGAGCGGGCGGTGGGGGAGCGGGCGGTGGGGAACCGGAACAGGCCGGGAGGATGGCGAGTGCCCATGGGCGGACCCCGACGGTGTTCAGCCGTTCAGTGGATCGTGCGACGCCCTTCCAGTCGGTGGCAGCGGCGGCGCCTCAGTCGGCAGTGGCCGGGAGCGAGGCGGTCGAGTTCGCGTTCAACCCGGCCACCGGGGCGATCATTCGTTCCGAGCCGTCGGCTTCGGCGGACGCCCTGGGTCGGGGCCAGGCAAACATGCCGAAGGCGGGAACCGTTCCAAACCCGGGGGATGGCGGGAAGAAATTGGATGTGCGTTTCGGTAAGGATGCGCTGACGGATTCCTATTCCGCGGGATTGCCGGATTTGAAGCAGGTGTTGGGCAATGAGTTTGTTCCGCAGGTGCAGGGCGGGGCCGGAAGGGCGATCGGACTGGCACTATCAGGAAGGGATTTGAATCGCGGGAGTGACGTTCAAGCCGGGCGCAAAAATTTGGCGGACAGGTGGGAATCCAGGCAGGAGCGGGAGGTATCGGAGGAGGCGCGCAGGCAGGAGGACGACGTGCAGACCGGGACCCCAGCGACGCCACCTACGCCGTCGCTGCTCAACCGAAACGGGCTGGCGAATGGGGCGGTGCTGGGAGACGTCCCGACCGTGGGCGAGGCCTTCAACCTCAGGGCCCCGGACATGGCGGGCGTGGAGGCGAAGGAATCCGAGGCGCTCGGTCAGCAGGCGGCGGGTGTGGACCTTCACTTCCGCGCGGGGATGGACCCGGCGCTTTCGGCATCCGTGGCTGCCATCCGACTCAAGAAGTCGGTCGAGGATCGGCTGAGCTTGAACCGTGGTGAGTTGGTCGCGGCGACGCCCCCTTCGCCCGTGCCACAACCGGAGGTGGAGGCTGCCTTCAACAACGTCTCCACGTTCTCCCTCAACGTGAGCGACGTCTCGTTCAAGCTCGCGGGCGCGAGTCTTGAGATTGGGCAGTTGCCGGAGCCTTCGAGCGTTCGAACCGAGGAATTCCTGAACTCGTTCCAGTACCGGGATCCGGAGCCGCTGCCGGGGCGGCCGGTGGCGTTTGCGTGGGAGCGGGCGCAGTTCCCGTTTGCGCAACAAAGGGATGTGCTGCGTCTTGCGGTGCGAACAGGGGCGACGGGGCGGGAGGCGGGACGGCCGATGAACCTTGTGCTGGTGCTGGATTCCTCGGGTTCGATGGAACGGGCCGACCGTGTGGCGACGATCCGTGAGGCGTTGAGGGTCCTGGGGAACCAGCTCAAGCCAGAGGATCGCGTGAGTGTGGTGAACTTCGCGCGGACGGCTCGGTTGTGGATCGACGGGTTGCCGGGCGATCAGGCGTCCGAACTGGCCGCGCGGGTGGGGGAATTGACACCGGAAGGCGGCACGCATTT
>JBBQIU010000622.1:0-3120 GCA_038325245.1 Verrucomicrobiota bacterium | reverse complement strand
CGCCGGGCCATTGCGGCGGTTTGGGGCCTACACGATCCCGGATTTCGCGGAAGGCCGCTATGATTCGCCGGTCTTCCGGAAGGTCGCGGTGGTGTTCGTCCTGTTCATCGGGTTCTTCTACACCATGCCCCAGATGAAGGGCGCGGGGACGACCCTGGCGTACATCTTTCCGGGTTTGCCGTACTGGACCGGGGTGGTGCTGGTCGGGGTGGTGATCACGTTCAACGTCGCGTCGGGCGGCATGAAGGGGATCACGCTGGTGCAGGCGTTTCAGTACTGGGCGAAGATGTTTGCAATCTCGGTGCCGGTGTTTGTTCTCATGGCGGTCCATGGGCATTACGGGAAGCAGGTGGGGAGGAACGACGTGGCGCCCGCCGCAGGGCGCGTGGAGGTGGTCGCATCCGCGGTAGCGGAGGGGCGGGTTGACCTGCCCGCGAACGCGCCCGCGGACGACGTCTGGATTAAGCCATTCGGACCCCTGACCACTAAGGCGGCGAAGGCGGCGAACCTGTCGTCGGAAGAGGCGAAGCCGTATGCGCTGCTATACACCTATTCGCTGATCATGGCCCTGGTGTGCGGAACGGCGGGACTGCCGCACATCCTGGTGCGGTTTTACACCAACCCGGACGGTGTGGCGGCGAAGCGGACGACGATGTGGGTGATGATCCTTATCGGGGTCTTCTATGTGTTCCCGCCGGTCTTTGGCGTGATTGGGCGGAACCTGTTGCCGGAGTTGTACGCGGGGGTGGGAGCGAAGGGTACGGACAAGATCGTGCTCGAACTGCCCCGGATCCTGAATCAGCGCCACGCGCCGCTGGGGTCGATCCTGAGCGGCATCACCTGTGCCGGGGCGTTCGCGGCGTTCATGTCGACGTTCTCGGGGTTGCTGGTCTCGATGACAGGCGCCCTGGCGCACGATGTGTATGGGCGGATTTTGAGGCCGAAGAGCACATCGTCGGATCGCATGCGGATGTTCAAGGTCTTTGCGTGGGTGGTGGGGGGGGCGGCGACGTTGCTGGGCTGTTTCGTGGAACCGCTCCAGATCAACTTCATGGTGGGTCAGGCGTTTGCGATCGCAGCGGCAAGCTACTTTCCACTGTTGTTCATGAGTGTGTGGTGGCGCGGGATGACGATGCGCGGCGCGGCGACCGGGATGCTCGCAGGCGGGGTGGCGGCGGTGGTGGCGGTGTCGGTGACGAATTTCAGCGACCTGGGCTGGGTTCCGCTAAAGGCGTTTTGGGTGGAGCATCCGCTGCTGCGGATCCTGTTCGAGCAACCGGCGATTTGGGCAGTGCCTGGAGCTATCCTGCTGATGATCGTGGTGTCGAAGCTGACGCGGCGGGAGGTGCCGTCGGACATCCGGATGAAGATGCTGGTGTTGCATGCTCCGGAAGCGTTGGGACTGAAGCAGGAATACATTCGGGAGCACGAGGCGGGGCATTGAGAGTGAACTTATCAACGCACAGGCTTGCGGCAGTTTGGTCCTTTGATAGCGTCCGACAGTTCTTCTAACAACCGACCCTCCACGATGAAAACGAACCCTGCAATCGACGGCGGCCCGCGACCCGCCTCGGGTTTCACCCTGATCGAGCTACTGGTGGTGATCGCGATCATCGCGATTCTGGCGTCGATGCTCCTTCCGGCGCTCGGGAACGCGAAGCTGAAGGCCACCAATGCCGCGTGCCTGAACAACCAGAAGCAACTGGTGCTCGGGTTCGTTCTCTATGCCGACGAGAACACGGACAAGATGATCTACACGTCACCTGGCAGCGGTCAGGTGGGCAATCCGGCGGGGGGATTCTGGCCAGGGCCCCACAACGACGCCGGCAACTACCAGGATATCTCGGCGGCGATGAACATTTCGACCGCGCAAAAATACGTGGAGAACGGCCTCAAGAAGGGTGCGCTGTTCCAGTTCGTGAGTGCCCCGGGTTCGTACCATTGTCCCGGGGATATGCGGACCAAGCGCCTGAAGCCGGGCCGCGGCTACGCGTACGACAGCTACTCCAAAGCGAACGGGATGAACGGTGGCGGATGGCAGGATTCCACGGCAACCAGCGGCCCGCAGCCGTGGTACGAGAAGCTGACGGCCGTCCATTCGCCCTCCGAGGCGATGGCCTTCATCGAGGAGGCCGACCCGCGCGGAAACAACAAGGGCCCCTGGGTCATCAACGTGAAACCTGGTCCAGGCTGGGTGGATCCCTTCGCGATCTTTCATGGGGACGTCAGCACGATTGGATTTGCCGATGGCCATGCCGAAAGCCGCCGGTGGCGGGACGGAAACACGGTGAAGGCGGCTCGGGATTCCTCGAACGGCAAGGATAGTTTCTACTGGAGTGGCGGCACGGCGAAGAACCCCGATTTCCAGTGGGTCTATCAGCGCTACAAGCATCAGAAGTGGGAGCCGCTGTAATCCAATCTGAGCACTTGCAATCAGGGTTTGGGATCGGCAGTTTTTCGGCCGTCCGGGAGCGGGGTCGTAGCTCAGTTGGTAGAGCGTCTCGTTCGCAATGAGAAGGTCGCAGGTTCGATTCCTGTCGGCTCCACCACTTCCCTGACGATGTCGATTCCTCCCGGTAGTCACGGCGCCCAAGTCCTCTCCTATCGGATCGGTGCCACCCAGTGTCGTTGCAGGCGTCCCGTCCGGCGGCCCTCACCATCGGCTGGAGGTGAAGGGTGTCAGGAGGCGTCCTTCAATTCGGATAACCGATTGCGGAGGAAGGGGATGATGGATTCCAAGGAGTGCGCCTCGCCCGTTGTTTCGCCCTTCGGGGGTATGGGTGGACATGGGAAGGCGATCCCGTCCTTCCAAGTCTCTGCGTTCCCTGCGTTCTTTGTGGCAGATCCCTCCCCGTACGGCGCTCAAGTCCGGCGCATTAACATGGGCTTGGGGGCCTGCCCGGTTGGACTGAGGCCACAGGGAACGTAGGATGACAAAGGGACAGGTGATTTGTCGTTGGTCGCCGGGAGGGTGCCCGGCTCGAGGGGCCGCCCAGGCGTCCCGTCCGGCGGCCCTCACCATCGGCTGGAGGTGAAGGGTGTCAGGAGGCGTCCTTCAATTCGGATAACCGATTGCGGAGGAAGGGGATGATGGATTCCAAGGAGTGCGCCTCGCCCGTT
>JBBQIU010000621.1:0-3128 GCA_038325245.1 Verrucomicrobiota bacterium | reverse complement strand
GAGGTGCTCGAGGGTGGCTTCCAGGATCAGGAAAAAGGGGGATCCCACAATCGAGCTTGCGCAGCCAGGGCGCAGAAATGCGAGCCCGCGAACGAAAAGGGGCGCCAGATCCAGGGCCGACGCCAACGGGTGTCAGAACGGCGGCGACGATCGAGCCGGCGCCGCCGACCGCTACGCCTTCTTGGCTGACGCCGTGAGGGATGTGGCGAGACGGGACTTCTTGCGTGAGGCCCTCCGCTTCGGGATCACACCTTTCTTGGCGGCCTTGTCCAGCGCGGAAGTCGTGTCGCGGAGAACTTTGCCGGCTTCGTCATTCTTTCCGGCGGTAAGAAGCGTGCGGTACTTCCTCTCCAAGGAACGAATGCGGGTTTTGACGGACTTGTTGCGCGCTTGGCGGCGGGCCCCAACCCGGGCGCGGCGTTCAGCTGACTTGGTGTTCGGCATACTCGGTTACTCGCGAAAAGGCCGGGAGCATGGGCGAAGAACCAGGCCCCTGTCAACGTCCACGGAAATCTTAATCTTAATCCTAATCTTAATCTTACTCCTCTTCATCCCGTTCACGGTCAGGGTGGGGGGAGTGACGGTGGCCAATTGGGATTAGGATTAGGATTAAGAGGAAGACTCAGCCCCGTCAGGATGGCTCCCGGGAAAGGATGGTGGCCATCGGGGAGCCCATCCGCGCGTAGAGCTCCTGATGTTGCCGCGAACACGCGAGAAGGTCGTCCGCCAACCGAACCCGACCGGGTTCGAACAGCGTCAGGACGGCGGAACCGCCGAACTGGAAGTAGCCTTTTTCCAGGCCTTTCGTCACGGGAACACCCGGTTCGAAGGTGTAGACGGTGCTTCCCACGTTGGTGGCGCCGATCTCGGCCATGAGGACCCGGCCGAGGTCGGGGGTTTCGATTTCCGTGAACCAACGGCGATTCTCCCACAGGAGGGCCAGATTGCGGCGCAACGCGATGGGACTGACGGACCAGAGCCAGCCGTTGATGCGGGCGGGTGGGCCGGGAACACCCGCGACAGGAAAGTGAAAGCGGTGATAGTCCACGGGGCAGAGCCGGGAAAACACCGCCGGCCCCCCCGAATACCGCCGGACACGGTCGGGATTCCCGGCGAGAAACGCCGGGAGATTGAAGCGCTGGCCCTTGATGAAGAACGAGTCGGAAGTCGCGAGATTCGCGAATCCGAGATGACGCCCATCGGCCGGAAACACGACGCAACCTGGATCGGGGTGAATCGGTCGGGCGCCGTCGCGCAGTCGGCGGTAGAAGAACTCATTGAACGAGCGGAACGACGACACCGGTTCCGCGAACTCCGAAATGTTGAGTCCAAAACGGTCGATGAATGGACGAATTTTGGCGCGGCTGGCTTGGCGGTTCATGCGCCAGCCATACCAGCGTGAGAAGAGGATGCGCCTGGCGACCGTCGAGCCGATGACGCGGCCGGAAATGGACCCGTAAAGCCAACGCAGCCAACCTTCTCCATAAACCAACTCGTGCTCCGCCTGTTCCGTGTGGCGGTTGAAATAAAGAATGGGGTCCGAGTGCACTCGAGCAATAAGGAGAGTCGGGCGGTGGAGTCGAGTCAACTTTGGCGCCCGACTGGCCAGGATCTGTTCCAGGCTCGGTTCCGTTGCCTGGGACTTCCCGGAGCGGGCGGGATCACGCCCGCGGAGCTATCATTCCCGTGCTTCGGGCGTAGTTGAATATGCCTCCGGCATCGATCACGGGCCGAACCTCCCCGAGGGGCTTCAGGGCGTAGACCTTGCCTGTGCCGTGATGCCGGATGGTGTTTGCGTCGATGTCCACCGTCGCGATGTCCCCAGTTTTGAAAAGGTCCGTCAGGCGGTCGACGCACTCCACCGGATAGAGTTCGCCGGTCGCGATGCAATTGCGGAAGAAGATCCGGGCGAAGCTTTCACCGACCACACATTGGCAATCGGCGGCGCCCAGGGCGATCGGCGCGTGTTCCCTGGAGCTGCCGCAACCGAAGTTCCGGCCGGAGACGACGATCGGGTACTCCGTCTTGGTGGCGCCCTCCTTCAGGTATCGCGTCGGGTAGAGGGAATCCGGCAAGCCCCAAAGGGCATAGCTGCCCAACTTTTCGTACTCCTCCGGGATGGTGGGAACAAGGTTCAGGAATTGAGCCGGAATGATCTGGTCGGTGTCGATATTGTCGCGGACGACGTAGACCGGCCCCGTGAACACACTCTGCATTTGCCAACGATACGGGTGGCCTGCGGATCTTTGAACTCCGAATTTTCACCCCGTGAGTTCATGGGGAGCGACCACGGTTCGCGAACGGCGCATTGGGACCATGAACCGTGCGATGGAGGGCGCCCTGGAGTTTGGCCATTTCTGGCGGGCCGCCGCCAAGTGGGGCGGCATGAAAGTGCCCAGGGCGATGCCCTGGTTCCGGAGCTTGGGCAATTTTCCGGTCTGGAATCCCAACGGGATTCCGTCCCGAAGCCCAGGGTTGGGCCGCGAAGCGGGCCTACCCTGGGTCAAAGGGCATTCAATTTTTAACCCCAACGGGGTTACGTCCCGATGGCCAGGGTTGCGAAGAGCGGGCTACCCAATGCGGATAGGTCGAGAGTCTGGGATTGAAGGGACACAACCCCGTCGGGGTTGTGGGTGATTCCGCAATCCCACCCAGGGTAGCTCGTTCCTCGCAACCCTGGGCTTTGGGACGCCATCCCTTCGGGATTGGGAAATGCCCTCCGCGCGCGATGTGTAGAGCGATCAGGGCTCGCGCCGTGGGCTACGGCTCTGGCGCCACTCCGTGGCTTGAGGAAGCAAATCGCTGGAAATCAACGAATCGAGTCCACGGATCACGGGGCGGCGGCCCGGCGTTCGATCTCCGAAGCGATGTGGCGCGCGGTCGCGCGGAGTTCGTCGGGCAGGGGACCGGCGAGAAGAGATGCCAGGATCTGGCGGGCGAGCTTGATGTTGCCTTGGGAGGCCGCCAGGGAGGCAGAGGTCAGAAGGGCGGGTTTGTAGAGGGGATCGCAGCGAAGAGCGCGCTGGACATGGACGGCCGCGAGAGCCGGCGCCCGGGGATGCTCGGCGAGCACGTAAATGCCCAGAAGATGGTGGGCCGGCGCGAGCCAGGGGTCCAACCGAAGGGCC
>JBBQIU010000620.1:0-3145 GCA_038325245.1 Verrucomicrobiota bacterium | reverse complement strand
GACGGGGAAACTGTCGGAGTCGTACGCGTTCCAGGCTTCGGCGCGGCTGGCGGATGCCCGCGATCAGGCGAAGGCCGCTGCGGAATCGTCGCCCGGTTTTGGCTGGGCGTGGGTGCGATGGGCGGAACTGGAATTCAGCCTGGGGAATCGGCGCGAAGCGGAAGAGGCGTTGAGGCGGGGCCTTGAATTGCTGCCGGGAAATGCGGCGGGGCTCGCTTTGCAGGGTTTCCTGCTGGCGGCCAGGAACCGGGTGAGGGAGGCGGAGGCGGTCTTCAAACGCGCCTTGGAACGGGACGGCGGGTTGGGAAATGCGTGGCTGGGACGCGGCCTGTGCCGGATCCGGAGGGGCGACCTTTCAGGGGGCCGCGAGGATCTTCTCGTGGCGGCGGCCATGGAACCGCAGCGCTCGTTGCTCCGAAGTTATCTGGGCAAGGCCTTCGCCGAAGTGTCGGGGCTCGGGACGCCGGCTCTGGAGGGAAAGGCTCGGGACGAACTGCGCCTGGCGAAGGAGCTCGACCCGGGCGATCCGACGCCCTGGCTCTACTCGGCGCTGATGAACCAGCAGGAGAACCGGATCAACGAGGCGATCGACGACCTGGGCGAATCAATGGCCCGGAATGATCATCGGGCGTTGTACCGCTCGCGCCTGGGGTTGGACCAGGACCGGGCAGTGCGGGGGGTGAACCTGGCGAACCTATTTACCGACGCGGGCTTCCAGGATCTCGGCGTTCGCGAGGCGACGCGCGCGGTGAACGCGGATTACGCGAACGCTTCAGCACACCTGTTTCTAGCGAACAGCTACGACGCGTTGCGGGATCCGCGCCAGATCAACCTGCGTTACGAGACGCCGTGGTACAGCGAGTATCTGCTGGCGAACCTTCTCGCGCCGGTGGGTGCGGGATCGCTGTCGCAGACGGTGGCGCAGAACGAGTACTCGAAGCTGTTCGAACGGGACCGGCTGGGGTGGGTAAGCCGGACGTTGTGGACCGGCAACGGCGACTGGCTCCAGCAGGTCGCCCAGTTCGGGCAATTCGGAAACGTGGCGTATGCTCTGGACGGGGCGTATCGGTCGGAGGTGGGCCAGCGGGAAAACAACGACCTTGAACAGCGTTCGATTTCCCTGACGGCGAAGGCTCAGGCCGGACCGGACGACAGCTTCTTTCTCCAGGTCAGCGCGTTCGATGCCGAATCCGGGGATGTGCTTCAGCGATACGATCCGGCGACGGCGATTCGCGGGTTGCGCATTGAAGAGCGGCAGGAACCGCTGGCCCACGTGGGATGGCATCATGCGTGGCGCCCCGGGGTTCACACGCTCTTCCTGGTGAGTCCATGGAACGCGACGCAGTCGTACAACAATCCCTCGAACACCGTGCCGTGGACCCTCAGGAACCCGGACGGACAGGTCGAACTCGGTCAGTTCAGCGTCGTTCCCCTTGAGTCGTACGAGAGCCGGCTCACCGGCGTGACGGCGGAATTGCAGCAACTCTGGCAGTTGGACCGGCACTCGGTCGTCGCCGGGCTGCGCACTCAGCACGGAAGCTTCGACACGACGGCCCGTTTGAACGTGGACGATTTCTCGCCGGACGCGCCGGCGCGGTCCTCGACGGACCCGGAACTGGAGCGTTTCAGCGCGTATGCGTACGACCAGTGGGAAGTGGTGCGGGGTGTGTTGCTGACGGCGGGGGTTTCGTACGATCGCTTGACGCAGCCGCGGAACTTCCGCACGGCGCCGCTGACGGAAGGGACGGAGACGCTGGAACGTCTGCTGCCAAAGCTGGGATTGACGATCACGCCATGGAAGGGTGGGACATTGCGCGGCGCCTGGGCTCGGTCGCTGGGCGGGGTGAGTTTTGACCAGAGCTTCCGGCTGGAGCCGGTGCAGGTCGCCGGGTTCAGCCAAGTTTACCGCGGATTGATCCCGGAATCGTTGCTGGGATCGGTGGCCGGGCAGGAGATGGAGACGATTGCCGTCGCGTGGGACCAGGTGTTTCCCACGCGGACGTGGCTGACGGTGTCGGCGGAGCGGCTCACGAGCGAGGCGTCGCGGGAGATCGGGGGATTTGTCTATGGCCAGAACGGGATCGAAGGGGTCACGGCGTTCCGGCAGGATTTGGAGTTCACCGAACGCTCGCTGGCGTTGACGGTTGGGCAGTTGGTGGGGCGGGAACTGGCCTTGACCATGCGATACCGGTTGGCGGAGGCGGAACTGGAAGGGAACTACGCGGGCGTGCCGGCGGACGGCGCATTCGAGCGCGACGAACGTTCGGTGTTGAGCCAGTGGACGCTGGGCGCGCGCTACCATCATGCGGTCGGATTCTTCGCGTCGTGGGACTCGACGTGGTCGCACCAATCGAATTACGGGGATGCAGCCTGGATGGAAGGGGATAGTTTCTGGCAGCACGACGTGTGGGTGGGCTGGCGGTTCCTGCAGCGGCGGGCGGAGGTGGCGGTGGGGGTGTTGAACCTGACGGACGAGGATCACCGGCTCCACCCGCTGAACGATCACCGGGAGACGTACCGGGATCGGACGGTGGCGGTGTCGGGGCGGCTGGCGTTCTGATTGAAAGAAACAGGGGATGGATGCGTAGTGATGGGGAAGCGGCGACGTGCCGTCTGAAATCGCAATGACACTTCGAACATGGATTTGCCTGGCCGTGGCGTTGGGGCTCGGGGCGGCCCGGGTCTTTGGGATCACGTGGACGGGAGCGGGGGATGGCCGGACCTGGGGGCTGGCGGCGAACTGGGACGAGAAGCGGGTTCCGGCCGCCACGAATGACGTGGTGATTCCGCCTCGGTCCACCGAGGTGGAACATGTGGCGGGAACGACGACGATCCGGAGCCTGTCGGCACCGGGTGGATTGAGGCTCTTGGGCGGAACGCTTCGATTGACGGCGGGGGAATCGCGAGTGGGCGGCACGTTCGTGGTCTCAGACGGCGCGACGCTGGAGGGGGCGGGCCGAACGGTTTCTCTCTTGGTCGACGGCACGCCGGTGGAATGGGGAGGGACGGTTCAGGCGAAGGACGGCGCGGTGCTTCGGCTGAGACCGGTGGTGCGATTGCGCGGGAATGACTTGTCCTGGCTGGCGGAGGGGTCGGGTTCGCGGATCGAAGCCCCCGGGGTGACGAACATCACGCTGGGCTCGGC
>JBBQIU010000619.1:0-3147 GCA_038325245.1 Verrucomicrobiota bacterium | reverse complement strand
GAGGGAGGGCGTCTGGCGGCGGGAGGCTCGACGGTTGGGGGCCGGACGCTCAAAATCGGCTCATGCAAGTCGCCGAGTTTCTCCTGCCCGAACCCAAGATCCAACCGGTGCTGGACCCGGGTTTTCGACCGGCGGCCCTGGCAGTACGCGCGTTGGAAAGGGCGGCGCAGGCGTCGGGTCGTCCTTTGCCGATAGGTGTGGCGGTGGAGCAGGCCGATGGATCGACCTATTCGTTTCGTTACCCGGGGGTGTTTCTTCCGATGGATCATCCTGCGGCGTCGGCGAACGCCTACTTTCTCGAGCGTCTGGTGAAGTTCCTGTTGTGGTCCCGTGGGGGTTGGCGAGTCCATGTCGCCGGCTCGCCGGAACTGGCGGCAGGACTTCGGTCCTACTACGCGGAGACGGAAACGGGACGCTTCGACGCGATGATGATGGGGCAGCGGATCTACGAGCGTCCGTTCGAAGTGGTGGCGGTCGACGAAGTGCCGGCGGAGCATGCGACGACGCAGGCGTTGGGCCGTCATTGGGGCGGATGCCGGATCGGGTTCGACCTGGGAGGGAGCGATCGGAAGGTATCGGCGGTGATCGACGGGGAGCCGGTCTTCACGGAGGAGACGGAGTGGTCCCCGATCCAGCAGGCGGATCCGCAGTACCACTACGACGGGATCATGGATTCGCTGCGCAAGGCGGCGGCGCACCTGCCGCGGGTGGACGCGATCGGGGGCAGTGCCGCGGGGGTCTATGTGAACAACGAGCCCCGGGTGGCGTCGCTGTATCGGGGGGTTCTTCCGGAGCTCTTTCAGTCGCGGATCAAGCCGATTTTCGCGGACCTGAAGGCGGCCTGGGGGGGGATTCCCTTCGAGGTGGCGAATGACGGGGAAGTGACGGCGTTGGCAGGTTCGATGGCGCTGGGGAAGAACGCCGTTCTGGGCATTGCGATGGGAACGAGCACGGCCGCGGGATTTGTGACTCGCGACGGGAACATCACGTCGTGGCTCAATGAACTGGCGTTCGTGCCGCTGGATTTCCGGCGGGACGGGCCGCGGGACGAGTGGAGCATGGATCGGGGGGTGGGTTCGCAGTTTTTCTCCCAGCAGGCGGTGGGGCGGCTGCTGCCGGCTTCGGGCATCGAGGCCGATCCGTCGTTGGATTTGCCGGGGAAATTGAAGCTGGTTCAGAAACGGATGGCGGAAGGGGATGAACGCGCGCGACGCATTTACGAGACGCTTGGGACGTATTTCGGATACGGCCTGGCCCATTTCGCGAGCTTCTATGACTGCGACACAGTGCTGGTCCTGGGGCGCGTGATGACCGGGGACGGCGGCAACGTGATCCTGGACGGCGCGCGGGCCGTGCTGGCGGCGGAGTTTCCGGAATTGGCGGGACGCATCGAGTTCCACACGCCGGACGAAACCGCAAAGCGCCACGGGCAGGCGGTCGCGGCAGCGAGTCTGCCGCGGCTTTGACGATGGCGGGTTCTGTTTTCGTCCCAGAACTGCTGCGGAAACTGCGGGGATGACGCGAGAGTTCAGGCGACATGAACTCCCCCGTCACGCGCCGGCGGTTTCTTTCCTCGCAACTTCGGGTGGCCCTGGCCGCCTCGGTTTTCCCTGCGATCGTTCCGGCCTCCGTCCTGGGTCGGTCCCAACGCGTGGGGCCAAACAGCCGGGTGAACGTCGGTTGCATCGGGGTGGGGCCGCAAGGGCGGGGCGTGATGTCCGGCTTCCTGACGCAGGACGATGTCCGGGTGGTTGCCGTGTGCGACGTTGCGGCGCCCAACCGTGCTGAGGCCTGTCGCCAAGTGAACGGGCGCTACGAGGACACAGGGTGCGCGGCCCTCCATGATTTCCGGGAATTGTTGGCCCGACCCGACATCGACATCGTGCAGATCGCGACCCCGGATCATTGGCATGTGCCGATCGCGATCGCGGCTGCCAAGGCGGGGAAGGACATTTACCTGGAGAAGCCGATGGGACTGTCGGTCGCCGAGGATCTGGCGCTGAGAAAGGCGGTCCTCGGGCACAAGCGGATTTTCCAATTCGGGACGCAGCAGCGATCGGGGGGCGAATTCCTGCGCGCGGTGGAATGGGTGCGGAGCGGGCGGATTGGTCCGTTGAAGAGGATTCATGTGTGGAGTCCGGCAAGCCGCCCGGGCGGAGCGAGGTCGCCGGCGCCGGCGCCGGAGGGTTGGGATTTCCCGACATGGCTGGGGCCGGCGCCTGAGGCGCCCTGCACGGACGGACTGCTGGTGGACAATCCGACGACGGGGGCATGGAAGACGTGGTGGTACCGGTACGACTACGCGCTGGGGTTCATTGCGGGTTGGGGGGTGCATCCGCTGGACATCGCGTTGTGGGCGCATCCGTCGATGATGGATGGGCCGATGACCGTGGAGGGAAGCGGGGTGTTTCCCGAATCGGGGGCGTGCAACACGTCGATCGCGTGGGACGTGGAATTCCAATTCGCGGACGGCGTGGCGATGCGGTACAGGGGCACGCGGAACGAATGGGATGGCACGAACGCGATGAACGACTTCAGGGAGTGGAGGGAACGGTACGGTGGAATCGAGGGGCACGGCACGGCATTCGAGGGAACGGACGGGTGGATCTGTGTGCACCGGGGCGCGGTCCGGACGCATCCGGCAGGACTGGCGGAGGAACCGCGGGGACGGGAGATCGCGGGGGTGCTTCGGAGCGACCATCACCAGCGCAACCTGGTGAGAGCCGTCCGTTCGCGGGGGCCGACGGTCTGTCCCATTGAGGAGGCGGTGCAGGCTGACGTGCTTTGTCACCTGAGTGACATCGCCACGCGGGTGGGTCGAAAGCTCACCTGGGATCCGCGAGCAGAACGATTCAAGGCGGACGCGGAAGCGAACGGGCGCCTGGAACTTCGCCCGGCGCGAAAGCCATGGGATCGATTGGGCTGAGAGCCTGTCTGAGCCGGAGCACAGACGGCGGTTGCGAGGGGGGAACGGGCCTCCGTAGGTTCGCTGGGTCATGCGAACATGAAGGAGGCCTTGGCGAGCATGGAAGCGTTGGTGATCGGGCGCGGGTTGCCGACGCCGGGGAGCGGTGTCGTTGTGGCGGTGTCGGGCGGGCGGGATTCGATGGTGCTGCTGCGTCTGCTGGAACGATGGAGGGCGCGGCA
>JBBQIU010000618.1:0-3151 GCA_038325245.1 Verrucomicrobiota bacterium | reverse complement strand
GACCGAGACCGAGACCGAGACCGAGCCAGTGAAAGGGGAATAGAAATGGGTCCCGGATAAAAGCCGGTGGCAGGCCTTCCGATCACTCGTCCGCGTGCACGGGCGTGAATTTGAATTTCTGCCCGCCGATACTCGCCTCGGCCATCAGTCCGCGGTTGACCAGGGTGAACACCATCACTCCCGCCACGTACTTCGCATTTTTCGCGACACCCTCAGCCGCGGCGACGGCTCCAACCTGGGCGGTCATCTCGAATCGGCTCTCCTTGAACTGTCTCAACGCCTCCGCCGTTTCGAACAGGATCATTTCGGCGAACGCCTGACCTCCAATCTGCGCCCCCACTGTGAACTGCGACATCTTCACACTGCCCACCACGCGACCCCCTTCGTAAACGAGTCCACTCCCGTGGGCGCCACCCAAAATGAGCCCTCCTTTACCGACACTGGGAAAGACCGCATAGCCTGCCGCCGCCTTAATCAAGGATTCCAGCCCGGTATCGGCTTTCTTGAAGCGGGTCAGCGTCGATTCGGCCTCCAACTCTTGTTTCGCGATCCCGACATCCGCAGCCATTCCCGACGTCCCCGCGCACCACAACGCAACGACCACCGCAATCCACCTCCGAGCAAACAAGGCTTTCATGGCCGCGACCCTCCAGAGAACGGCGCCTGCGTCAATCACATCCCCGTCCACACATACGGCGTCGGTGCTAGACACAGTTATCAACGATCCGCACGCGAACCGCCTTGCGCTACCGCACCCTCGTCCGCGTGAGTCAGGAGCCACAAACTTTCATCGCTCTTGTCGGCCCAGCAAAGGCTGAGCATCGGCCGGGAAGGTCTGGGCTCCCGGGCGCTCCGAATCGGGCGAAGATGGCGGGGTCCCCGCAAAGGGCGCGCTTGGCGGAGCGGGCGGGGCGGCCCCCCGGACGCATCGTCCGTAAAAAGAAGGCGATCGCCCTTTCCGTTGAACACCCACCCGTGCTCGAACCATCCCAGATGAATCCCGCTGTACGTGTAAATCCCCTCGTCCGACAACCACGCCACCGGCGTCCCGTCGTGGAGGTAGATCGACCGGCCGTCATCATCGAGAAAACTAACCGCCTGACCGTCGTAATCGTAAAAAGTGGTTGGTTCCATAAGCGTCGCTCCCCTTCCCCATCAGGTTGTGGCCGGACCCAACGCCGCGGCCACTCCCTGTATGGACAATGACAATAGTGCGCCTATCCAACCTAGTGTCGACCTGTTCCTTCAAGGGCACTCCTTCGAAAGTCCCGCTCGGATTCCATCCGATGCCGAAATCCGGGTCAGGTCGGTCGATGGATCACCCACCCGACCCCCTCTAGACCTTCGGGTAATACGGCAGCTTCCAGGGCTTGCGATACTCGACTCCCACCAGTTGATCCGCCTCCTTGTCGCCGATGACGCGTTCTTTCTCGTGGTCCCAGTAGATCTTCCGTCCGGATCGCTGCGCCACGTTGCCCAGGTGCGCCACAGTCGAAACATGGTGACCCACCGTCAGGTTCTCCACCGGCTGCTGCCGGGACTTCACGCAATCGAGGAAATTGCGCACGTGCGCCGGACGCGCATCCCCGCTTCCAGGGAACTTCTGCGGTTCGTCCCCGTCCTTGCGTCGCTCGCTCTGCACCTCGAACCCGGCGTCGGTCAGGTACAAAGTGCCATGAGATCCGGTGAACGAGATGCCCCACGGGCGGCCGTTCAACCCGATCCCGACGCCGTTCTTGTGCTCCCAGATCAGCATATAGTCCGGGAACTCGTACACCGCGATCTGGTTGTCCGGCGTCTCCCACGCCTCGTCCGTGTTCAGGTTGCCGCCGCTCGACATCACGGCTTTGGGCGGCTGCGGCCCCATCGCCCAGAGCATGATGTTGATCAGGTGCACGCCCCAGTCGGTCATGAGTCCACCGGCGTAATCCCAGTACCAACGAAAATTGAAGTGGAACCGGTTCGGGTTGAAAGCGTGCTTCGGCGCCGGCCCGAGCCACATGTCATAGTCAACCCCGGCCGGAACGGGTGCGTCGGGCTTTTTCGGGCACGCAGGCAGCCAATCATGAAACGCCCACCCGCGAACCAGCGAAACCTTGCCGAGCTTGCCTGACTGGACGTACTCGACCGCCGCCGCGAAGTGCTTCCCGCTCCGCCACTGGGTCCCCATCTGGACGATCCGGTGGTGCTTCTCCGCCGCCGTGATCATCGCCCGCCCCTCCCGGATACTCGTCGCGAGCGGTTTCTCGACGTAGACGTCCTTCCCGGCCTGGCACGCCATCACCGTCGGCAACGCGTGCCAATGATCCGGCGTCGCCACAAGCACGCAGTCCACATCGTCCCGATCCAGCACCGCCCGGAAATCCTTGGTGGTCGCCGGCGCTTTCCCCCGGCTCTTCTCCACCAGCGTCACGCCCTCCGCGATGTTCTTATCATCGACATCGCAAACGATGGGGCATTCCACTTCCGGACTCAGGAAGAACGTCGCCAGGTCGCCCCGCCCCATTCCGCCCGAACCAATGATCCCCACCCGCACTTTCCCGCTGGCCGGCACCGTCTGACCGAAGCCCCGGGACACGACCAGCCCCCCCCAGAGCGCACCCGTGGCCAGGGCACCCTTCTTGAGAAAATCGCGGCGGTTCGACGGAGACGACATCGTTACGGAGGAGGAGGTTGACGGGATCATGATGAGTTCGGTGGATTGACGAACGCCTCCATGAAAGTCCGTCCGCCAATCCCCGACAAGTTCTCGGTGGCGCATTCTCCAGGTCGCCTCCCCACCCGCCCTCCTGTAACCTCCCGCCATCGGTGGTGTCGTTTGGTCGGAGTCCCGTCCATTCCCTCAAGCCGCCATGCCGAACCACCCGGATACCCACGCCATCGCCTCTGACGTTCCATACCTGGTCTCAATCCTTGTCGCCGCCGTTTCCAGCCCGTTTCATCTCCGGGCCCACCCATCTGATCGATGACTGACCGCCCGACCGTTATGAGCCCCCACCGCCCAAGCTTCCTCCTGCTCGTCGCCCTCGCCCTCACTCTTCCGCTCGTGGCCCACCGGAGCGAGGGTGCCGACGCCCCCCTACAGGGCGCCGCATTTCTCAAAACAGACATCCTCGGCGTCTTCGCCCATCCCGATGACGAAACCGGGATG
>JBBQIU010000617.1:0-3166 GCA_038325245.1 Verrucomicrobiota bacterium | reverse complement strand
GGGATGGTCAATGAGGGAGGTGGGGGGAGGTGGGTGTCGTTGCGGTCGGAATGCGGAGCCGGCAGGGTGCCCGTCGTGCATACGCGACGACGTGGCTTTGGGCGGTGGCTTGCGCGTTGGCTCGGACTTTTCGTGTGTCTGGGCTGGGGTGCAGGCGTGAGTGTCGAGGGCGGTGAACGGCCCGTGCCGCTCGACGGACAATTTCTGAGGGACTACGCGGAGACCCGGGGATTCCGGCATGGAAGGCCGACGGCGTTTCAGATCACGCCCGACGGACGGGAGGTGGTCTTTCTCCGATCCGGGCCGCGATCCGGTCGCCAGGGACTGCATGTTCTCGAGGTCGAGTCCGGGAGGACGCGTGAATGCTTTGCGCCGGGCCTGGGCGGCGGGGCGGACGAATCGATTTCACCGGAGGAACAGGCGCGAAGAGAACGGATGCGGGTCAGCGTGGGTGGATTCACGTCATTCGAGATGTCGGCGGACGGACGGTGGATCCTGGCGCCGCTCGGGGATCGGCTTTATTGGATCGATCGGGCGACGGGCGTCGCGGAGGAACTGCGCACACGCGGGGCGGCGTTCGATCCGAAGCTGTCGCCGGACGGGCGGCACGTGGGGTTTGTCCGGGACCACGACGTCTGGGTCTACGACCGGGTGCGCGGGCGGGAGCGGCGGTTGACGGAGGGCGGGACGGCGTCGGTGTCGCATGGGGAAGCGGAATTCGTGGCCGCGGAGGAGATGGGGCGGTTCACGGGTTGGTGGTGGTCGCCGGACGGGCGGTCTGTGCTTTACCAGGAGACGGACGCGCGGGAGGTGGAAGTCTGGCATGTGGCGGACCCGGGATTTCCGGAGCGGGCGCCGAGGGCGCAGTTCTATCCGCGGCCGGGGAAGGCGAATGTGAAGGTTCGGTTGGGGATCCTTCCGACACGAGGCGGTCGGACGACGTGGGTGAAGTGGGATTCTGAGAAGTATCCGTATTTTGCGCGGGCGGACTGGCATGAGGCGGGCGGACTGACCCTTGCGGTCCAGACGCGGGACCAGCGGGAGTTGGTGTTGCTTGGGGTGGATTCGCGGACGGGTCAGACGCAGCCATTGTTGGTCGAGCGGGATCGGGCGTGGGTGAATCTCGACGAGGAGATGCCGCGCTGGTTGAAGGACGGGGGAGGGTTTCTGTGGACCTCGGAAAGGAACGGAGGCTGGCAGTTGGAGCTTCGGAGAGCGGGTGGCGTTCTGGAACGGGTGCTCGTTGAGCGGCAGGAAGGGTATCAGCGACTGGTGCACCTCGATGATGTGGGGGGCGAGATCGTGGTCGCGGCGAGCCGGGACCCATCGCAGACGCATCTGTATCGGGCCCGTCTGGCGGGCGGGGGACTCGAGCCGATGACCGAAGGGATCGGGGTGCACGGGGGCGTGTTCGGAAAGGCCGGTCAGGTTTGGGTCCACACCCTGGCAACTCCGGATGCGATGCCGGCATCTTGGGTGCGCTGGCGTGGGCAGGAACGGCGAATCGAGATTCCGTCCGTGGCGGAGGAACCCAACGTGGCGGCGCGGGTGGAGTCGTCCTGGTTGGAGGCCGAAATCGAAGGCGAACGCGGGACTGGGGGCGGGAGGCGCGAGCGATTCCAATGGGAGATGATCCGGCCGCGGCATTTTGATCCGGCGCTGCGCTATCCCGTCCTGGTCGACGTCTATGGCGGTCCGCATGTGAATGTGGTGCAGGCGACGCTGGGCAGCCGTTTGCTGGCGCAGTGGCTTGCGGACCAGGGGTTCGTGGTGGTGTCGGCGGACAATCGGGGCACGCCCCGACGGGGACGCGAATGGGAGCGGTCGATCGAAGGTCGGTTCGGGGATGTGGCGCTCGCGGATCAGGTGGCGTGTCTTAAGGGGTTGGGTGCGCGTTATCCGGAGCTCGATCTGGAGCGGGTGGGGATCGTGGGGTGGTCGTTCGGGGGGTACATCAGTGCCTTGGGAGTGTTGAGAAGGCCGGACGTGTTTCGTGCGGCGGTGGCTGGGGCGCCGGTGACGGACTGGATGGACTACGACACGCACTACACGGAGAGGTATCTCGGTGTGCCGGGCCCCGGTGACACGATTTACGCCAGGAACTCACTGATTGAAGACGCGGAGCGGCTGGAGCGGCCTTTATTGATGATTCACGGAACGGGGGACGACAACGTCTTCTTCCGGCACTCGCTCAAGCTGGCGAGTGCGTTGTTCCGTGCCGGGCGTCGTTTCGAGATGCTGCCTTTGCCGGGGCTGACGCACATGGTGCCTGACCCGGTGGTGGCCGAGCGTCAATGGACGTGGACGGCTTCGTTTTTCCGAGAGCACCTCGGGACGGCGATTCCCGGGGGGCTTAGGGGGCCCAACGGCGGGGCGCATCCGGCCAGGTGAAGCGGAAGGTGGTTCCCTTGCCCTCCTCAGAGGCGAGCTGAATCTGGCCACCCCGGGCATCAATGATGCGTTTGATGACGGCGAGGCCGACGCCGGCTCCGGGGCGGTTGGGGACGAGATCGAGCCGCTGGAAGAGTCGGAAGATCTTGTCGTGGAAGCGGGCGGGGATTCCGGGTCCGTTGTCGATGATAGAGAACTCCCAGGCGTTTCCCTCACGCCGGGAAAGGATGCGGATGCGACCCTCGGGCTTGTCGGAGAACTTGATGGCGTTGTCCAAAAAGTTTTGGAAAACCTGACGGATCTGGTGGGGGGTTCCGCCGATGGACGGGAGCGTCTCGGGGATGACGACCGAGACGTTGGGCGGGGGATCGAGAAGGCGTGTGATCTCGGGGATCAGTTCGTTGAGATCGACCTCGGCTTCGGACTCCGGGGTTCGCCCGACGCGGGTGTAGGCGAGGATGCCTTCGATGAGCGCGTGGAGTTTTCGGACGCGGCTTTGGATTTCACCCACGAGGGCGGTCCCGCTGGTGTCGAGCTTGGGCGCGTAATCCATGGCGAGCCATTCGGACAGGCGGGCGATGCCGCCGAGGGGCGCCTTGAGATCGTGGGTGACGGCGTAAATCAGTTCGCTGAGTTCGCGGTTGGCGCCCTCGAGTTGTTCGGTGCGGCGCTGCACCAATTCCTCGAGTTGTTCGTGGGCGCGCCGGAGAACGTCATCAGCCTGGCGTTGGAGGGTGATGTCCTCGGCGATGCCGACGCAGGAATCGATGCGGCC
>JBBQIU010000616.1:0-3169 GCA_038325245.1 Verrucomicrobiota bacterium | reverse complement strand
TATCACGTGACGATTCGTGCTCGCGGGAAGCGGCGGTCCCTTCGCCCGGCGCAGATTGCCCGGGCGGTGGATGAGGGGCGGGAGAGCCTCGATCTGTATCTGGACGAGATCTCCCGCGTCCCCCTGCTCAACCGTGAGGAGGAGATGGAGCTGGCCCGTCGTGCCTTTCAGGGCGACGTGCTCTCGCAGGAGCGGCTTGCCCGGCACAACGTGCGCTTCGTGGTGTCCGTCGCCAAGAAGTTCCAGAACCGAGGCGTGCCGCTGGTCGACCTGATCGGCGAGGGCAACCTTGGCCTGATGACAGCGGCCCGGAAGTTCGATCCGGACCGCGGCGTCAAGTTCATCTCCTACGCGGTGTGGTGGATTCGGCAGGCAGTCCAGGCGGCGATCGCTCGGCATGGGCGTCCGGTGCGTGTCCCCCTGAACCGTACCGCGGACCTCTCTCGCCTCGGCAAGACGACCACGCTCCTCAAGGAGAAGCTGGGTCGGATGCCGACCACGGAAGAGCTGGCGCGCGCCACCTCGCTGACCGAGGAGGCCGTGCGGTCGCTCTCATCGCTCAACACCGAGGCGGTGCGTCTCGACCACCCCACGCGGGACGGCGACGGCAACGAGCGAATGGAGCGCTTTGCGCTCGCCGAGCAGGAGGGGACCGACGCCCACACGATGGCCAGCTCGCAGAGCGCCGACATCGAGGCAGCGCTCGACTCGTTGCCGCCGCGTGATGCCAAGGTGCTCCGCCTCTACTTCGGCCTCGACGATGGCCAGCCGCGCACCCTCGAAGAGATCGGCCGGATGATGGGCGTGACACGTGAGCGGATCCGGCAGCTCCGGGACCGGGCGCTGATTCGGCTCCGCGAAGGGGAGACGGGCGAGAAGCTGAAGGATTTGGTGGCGACGTGAGGTCGTTAGTCGTTAGTCGTTAATCGTTGAAAGGTGAAACGGGATGCGCTCCGTCTCACCTTTCATGTTTTTACCACTCCCCCCTGACCCCTCACCCCTCACCCCTCACCTTCCTCTTCCCCCGCACCATCCTCCACAAGCCACCCAACATCCGCCCCGTCCCGCTCCGCGGCTCCCACACCTCGTCGCGGTAGGCCCGGATCCGCTTGCGGGCGTAGGGCAGCACCTGCTGGACTTCCTTGGCCCCGATCGGATGGAAGGGCTTGAAGTCGAAGGGGTGATCGGCGGATGCCGCGCGCTGCTCGGCGATCGCGGGCATCGCCGCGGAGAGCTCCGGAAGGAGCTCCAAGGTGGCGCGGAGCAGTTGCCCGTTGGTGAGGTTCTCACCGAAGGAGTAGGCGAGGTAGCGCTCTTCAATGAGCTGCCAGAAGGTGGCGGTGGCTTCGGTCACATCCACCGCATCGTACTCAAGCGCGGTACAGATCAATCCCCACAGCACGTGTCGCGCGCGGCCTTCCATGTTCCGGGTCGGCGATTCGGGGGCCTTCTCCCAATGGCGCAGGTAGCCGGCTTCCATCGCGTAGCCTGTGGGGAAGCCGTGGCGCCACATCCGCAAGTTGAGCTCGGTCCACTCCCCCCAGAAGCGGCGGCGCGCATTGAAGCCGCCGATGTCGCGGAAGAGGTTGGTGTACCCCGCGGCAAGCATCCCTTGCACCGTCATGTAGCGCAGATCGGCCGTCGTCTCGTGCGGCGTGCTGTCGCGCGGCTTGAAGAGGACGTCGCTGTCCTCCACGTAGGAGCGAAGCCCGACCAGTCCGGCGGGGACCGAACGCAGCGTCTTCTCCAACCCCTCGAAGAGTTCGCCATGCATCGTGACGTCGTCGTCCACGAAGCAGATGAGAGGACTCTTGCAGACGTTCAGCTGGAAGTTGCGCCCTCCACTGATCGTGGGGTCGCCATTGTTGAAGAAGACCTCGACGTCGTGTCGCTTGGACCAGCGCTGAATGTTGCGCTCGACCGCGCCCAGTCCTTCACGAATCGGCTTGTTGTAGACCACCGTGATCCGGCCACCGCCAGGGATGGTCATCGCGTCGAGCGATTCGATCAGCGTCTGGAGATAGCTCTCGCGTCCAGGAATGGTGAGCGCAGACACGGTCCAGCGAGGATGGCGCATGGGGGCTCCTGCCTGGGGCGGCCTGGGGCGGGGCTGCCGAGATCGAACTCCTGGCCGCGGTGCGCGCGGCCGCGAAGGGAAACCTGAAATTTAACGGAAGGGGAGGGGGCGTGGCGGTTCGATATGGAACGACAAGGTGAGCCCTGAAAGGTAAAACGTGAAACGAGACTGCCGCGCGCGCCTCTCACGTTTCACCTCTTCGGGCCTACGTCGTACGTCAAGATTCCTTTGCAAACATCCGCAACACCCGCGGCAGGATCCCGCCATGCTGCAGGTACTCCAACTCCACCGGCGAGTTGAGGCGCACCACGGCCTGGAAGGTGGTGACCTTTTCAGTCGCTGCATCGGTCGCCGTCACCGTCACCCGCCCACCCGGCGTGAGCATCCCGATGCCGGTGATGCTGATGACTTCACTGCCAGTGAGCCCCAGCGACTCGGCGCTCTGCCCCGGCTCGAAACCGAGGGGCAACACCCCCATCCCGACGAGGTTGGAGCGGTGGATCCGCTCGTAGCTCTCGGCGATCACGGCCTTCACGCCGAGGAGCGTGGTGCCCTTGGCGGCCCAGTCGCGCGAAGAACCGGTGCCGTACTCCTTGCCCACCAGCAACACGAGCGGTGTGCCATGTTGCGCGTACTTCATCGCGGCATCGTAGATGCTCATGACCTCGTCGGTCGGCAGGAAGCGGGTCCAGTTGCCTTCCTTCTCGGGCACGAGGCGATTCTTGATCCGCGTGTTGCCGAAGGTGCCGCGCATCATCACGTCGTGGCTGCCGCGACGTGCGCCGAAGGTGTTCCAGTCCGGCTGCTCGACGCCGCGCTCCATCAGGTAGCGCGCCGCGGGGCCGCTCTTGGGGATGGCGCCCGCCGGGGAGATATGGTCGGTGGTGACCGAATCCCCCAGCAGGGCCAGCACGCGCGCGCCGGTGATGTCCTGCAGCAGGTGGGGCTCCGGATCGAGTCCCTGGAAAAACGGAGGCTCCTGCACGTAGGTCGATCCCGGAGCCCACGCGAAGCGCGAGCCGCCCGGCACCTCGAGCGCCTGCCATTCCGCGTCGCCTTCGAAGACCGAGCCATACTGATGGCGGAAGAGAT
>JBBQIU010000615.1:0-3172 GCA_038325245.1 Verrucomicrobiota bacterium | reverse complement strand
CTTCCGGCGCTTTAGGATCTCTGCGTGCTCGGATTCGTTCAGCTTCCGGATCGCTTCGTGATCTTGGAGGACGGCATTGGGCCGGATGCCGACGTTGAGCGGCTTGAAGCAGTGCAGCAATTCCGCCTCCGAGATCGCGGGCCGGGTGATTTGGTCCGTACCGGCATGGCCATAGGCCATCTCGTGAAGTTCGCTGGCGAATGCCCGCAGTGCCTCCTGAACCCGCTTCAGTTCCCCGCGGAATTCATCCGCGCCGTCACGGGAATTCAAGCGTCCGTCGGCATGGGCGCGGTGCCACTTGGCGGTGAAGGGCCGGAGGGTGACGTTGAGCGTGTCCGTCGTCACCCGGGCGAACGCCTCGCAGCCCGGGTGTTTCTTCATGGCCTCACGCGCCTGGCCAAAAACTTCCCAGAGACTTTCCAGGGCCCGAGACTCGACGCCGAATTGGTAGGGAAGGGGCTGGGTACTGATTCGCGTGCGGAGTTCGGACAAGAATTCGTGGGCGGCGATCCGATTCGGGTCGGGCGGGAAAGGGGGAGGGTTCATGCAGTTCCGAGCGGGGATGCGGGTTCATAGCGCCATGCAATACGCCGCTTCAAGCTCTGTTCGGGGGCTGGTGCCCCGCCAGCCCTTCCGGATAACGTGCGTCAGCGCGCGATGACCACGGTTGCTGATCTTCATTCCGGTTCCACGGTGTCCCCAGGTGGTTTGGAGGCGACGTGCCAAGTGTGCGGCCACGGCCGGGCCTCCCTGGTCGTGCGGGCGCCTGACTTCGAATATCACTGCCGGAACGCGGAGTGGTCGCTCGTGGCCTGCGGTTCCTGCGGGCATGTGTTCATTCATCCGATGCCTGAGGTCGGGGAGGTGCCCGCTCTTTACCCTTCCTGGTACTACACGGTGAATCCGCGGTCGCCCATCTACATGGAAGGACCGGTCGTAGAAGGGAAGATGGTGAAGGACGCGGAGAAGCTTCGCCACCAGTTGGGCGGTCGCGAGGTGGGGTCGGTGGTGGACATTGGTGGCGGCAACCTGACCCGGCTGATCCGGCTGAGGGAGGTCTTCTCGCGGGGACGCCCGGAGCCGGTGGAGGCCGTCTGCCTGGATTTACAGTTCGACGCGGCGGTTTTGAAGCAGGCCGAGGCGGCGGGCATCCGGTGCGTCACGGGGAACGTGGAGTCCGATGTGTCGGCCCTGCGCGACGGAGGGCACGACCTGATCATCATGCGGCAGTTGATTGAGCACTTGCGGGAGCCGCGGGCGGCCTTGCGATTGGTGCAGCGGAAGCTCTCAAAGAACGGCGTCCTGATCATCGACACTCCGAACCGGGGCGGGTGGGATTACCGGATTTTTCGGCGCAGGTATTGGGGCGGGTATCATGTTCCCCGCCATTTTCACCTGTTCACATTGGAGTCCCTGGCGCGAATCCTGCAGGAGAGCGGGTACGACGTGGAACGACAAGGCTGCACGCCGTCGATTGCCTTCTGGATCATCAGCCTGCGGAATGCGCTCGGACTGAACTCCATTGAGCGCGGGTCCTCGGTCTGGGAGTTCCTGAACCTGAAGAGTCTGCCGGTCGTGGGAGGCTTTTACGTGCTCGACCTGGTGTGGTCGAAGCTGGGCGGGCGGACATCGAATCAATTCGTGTTCGCGCGGCGTTCGGCTTAAGAGCCAGTCTGAGTGCTTCGCGCGAGGAAAAGGCTGGGCATCGCGCTTTGGCGCGTCGGTCGCTAATGGGGTGGGGGTGGGTATGGGAATCTAGAAACGTTCCGCGTCAAAGCCCTGTGGGACAGTCGAGGAATTGCCACGGGACGCGGAAGCGTCGGGAGAGGTGGGCGGCGAGGGCCTTCACGCCGAAGGTCTCGGTGGCGTAGTGACCGGCGTAGAGGACGTTGATCCCGAGTTCGTCGGCGAGTGAGGCGGTCCAATGGGGGCCCTCACCCGTGATGAAGGTGTCGATGCCGGTTCGGGCGGCGTCCCGGATCTCCGCGCCGGCGCCGCCGGTGACAACGCCAATGCGGCAGCAGGTGGTCGGTCCACCGGGGAGGAGAACCGGGGTGGCGTCGGTGGCTGTGGCGAGGCGATTCAGGAGTTCGGCGCGCGGGATGCGGGTGGTGGATCGGAAGCCGATGGCCTGGCCCTTGGCTTCGAAAAACGATTGAAGTCGGGTGAGTCCGATCGCGCGGGCCAGGAGGGCACAGTTGCCAAGGGTCGGGTGGGCATCGAGCGGCAGGTGGGCGCTGTAGACCGCGAGGTCATGCTGGACAAGCAGGCGGATCAGTTCGTAGCGGGGACCCGTCCAGGGATGGGTCGGACTCCAGAAAAGTCCGTGGTGGACGATCAGGAGTTGTGCGCCCCCTTCGACCGCGAGCCGTATCGTCGCGAGCCGGGCGTCGACCGCGGCGGCGATTCGGGTGACGCGGCCGGAATTCTGGACCTGAAGTCCGTTGACGGCTCCGTCCCAGTCGCCGAACTCGGTGATCCGAAGCGTGCGATCGCAGGACGCGACGAGGGTATCGAGGGAAACGGAGCGCATGACCGGGGAAGCAAAGCCTGTCTGGGTGGAGGACGAAATGACGAACGTTGCAATCAGGGAGTGCGCGAAGGCAGGAAGCCAGGAAGGCACTAAACCGCGAAGCGGAGGGATTTGCGAAGGGCAGGACGCGTCCTTCAATACGGATAACCGATTGCGGAGGAATGGGATGATGGAGTCCCAGGAGTACGCCTCGCCCGTTTTTTCGCCCTTTGGGGGGATGGGTGGACCTGGGAAGGCGATCCCGACCTTCCAAGTCTCTGCGTTCCCTGCGTTCTTTGCGGCAAATCCCTCCCCTTCCGGCGCTCAGGTCCGCCGCGTTCACGTGGGCCTGGAGGGCTGCCCGTTTGAATTATGGCCACAGAGAACGCAAAGAGCGCAGAGAAGGAATCGGGAGCGGACGCGTCCTTCCAAATCTCTGCGTTCTCTGCGTTTTTTGTGGCAAATCCCTCCCCGTCCGGAGCTCAGGTCCGCCGCGTTCACGTGGGCCTGAAGTCCTGCCCGTTTGAATTATGGCCACAGAGAACGCAAAGAGCGCAGAGAAGGAAACGGGAGAGGCCCCGTACATCCGAATCTCAGCGTACTCTTCGGACGCTGAGCCAGGAGACTCACCGGCCGGAGGTGCCGAACAGCCCGATCACG
>JBBQIU010000614.1:0-3189 GCA_038325245.1 Verrucomicrobiota bacterium | reverse complement strand
TCCGCGGCTGGGGCCGCCGGGTCGGACGCCGCGTCTTCCTCAGACGAGCCGCCGCAACCCGCCAGCAGAACGGCGGATGCCGCGATCGAGGCAGCAACGAACAGGCTCAAAGGACGGACATTCATAATGAAATTGCAGGGGAATGGAGTGGGCCCGGCACCGGGCACGATCAACCGTCGGATCCACGATTCATCCAACAACCAACGCCTCAATACCCACCCGTCGGATTGTTCGGAACGTAAAACAAATCATTCGGAAGCTCCTGGGGACGGAACCGGTTGCCCTTCGCGTCCACACCGGCCAAGTCGTAGTACTTCCGGAATTTCATCACGACGGCGTGCCCCCCAACCCCGCCCACGACGGCGCCACCCTTGACGTCACCCGTGACATTCCTCGCATTGCCACCGCCGTGCCGCTGGGAGATGCCTTCATGGGGCTGGTTTCCGGCGTCGTTGAACCAGAACGAGTCGTACTCGTTCGCTTCCCAGAGCTGGATATTGGTCGGCTTGAGGTCGGTGAGCCGGTAGGTCCCTCCATTGGCAAGCTGAGCGCCGAGGCCGCTGATGGCACCGTTCCATGTATAGCTCGAGAGCTTCATGTCGCGGTTCACATACAGGTACGCAAGGCGCCCCATGGAGTCGCTTATGTCCTTCGGGCAGAAGAGAACCTCGTGCGTGTTTAGAAACGGATAGAGCTGGCTGGCACGAAGCCACGGCAATTGGTTGGTGTAAGCATAAGAGCCCCGCCGGCCGTTCGCCGAGGGAATGACCCGATTGTTCACCTTCGCCGCGTAACACCAATTGTCTGGACCCGGGCTTCCCGACGAAATCGTTCCCCAACTCGGATGGGGCATCTTCTCCTCGTTGTCACCCGTGTACATCTGACTGGCGAGGATCACCTGTTTCACATTGTTCAAATCCTTGGTGAGCAATGCTCTATCCTTGGCCTTCGACAGGGCCGGAAGGAGCATGCTGGCCAGGATCGCAATGATCGCAATCACCACCAGGAGTTCAATCAGGGTAAACGCCCGTTGCCGTATCGAGGTCGGCTTCAGGTCTCCCGTGTCAACAATGGGTTCGGAATTCATAGGCGTACGTTTCGTCAAGATCCGTTCACCACGACCGCCCCAACTCGATGAACGCCCTCAACTCGGAACGCCCAAAAAAAATGCCCGCTCGCCGGTGGCCAAATCGTGAGAACACGAGTGGATACTACGCGCACGGGATGTGCGGGAAGTGTGCTTTGCCGGGCACAGCAATTTTTATGGCGCCCTGGCAAGTTTCTCACGCAAGCGAACCCCGTGCCGGAGCCCTGCCCCGAAAGGCGCGAGGTGGGCACCACCCCTTTCCCACGATGCTCCCCTGGCGTGCGTGGCGCTCGTGTTGCGCTTCGGGTCGTGCCCGAGCGTCTCACCCGTCCTACTTCGCTGCGGGAGCGTCCGCTTCCGCTAGAAGCTTCACGACCTTCTCCTCCAAACCTTCCCGGGCCGACAGGTCGCGAAGATTTCCCATCTTGTCGACCAGCCACATGGCCGGAATGGATGTGATGCCGAAGCGTTGCCCTAAATCGTTCTCCCATCCCTTCCCGTCAAAATACTGGGGCCACGGCATCTTCTCCTTCTCCACGAAGGTTTCCAAAGCTTCCTTCTTCTGGTCGAAGCTGATCCCAAGAATCTCAAATCCCTGGGGGTGAAGCTTCTCGTACGCCGCCTTGACGTTCGGAAGTTCCACGATGCACGGACCACACCAGGTCGCCCAAAAATCGATCAACACGACTTTGCCCTTCATCCCGGCGAGATCGATCTTCCGGCCATCCGTGCTCGTAAACTCGATGTCTACGGGTTTGCCCAGACGATCGAGCCGATCCAGCACCTCCTGCGCCGCTTCGCGCACGGACTCCGGAACATCGGTGTTGATCATCGACCGGGCCGCCTCGCGAGCCGCGTCCGCCGGCCCATCCGCCACGAGACTCAGAAGCAACTGGTAGGGCTCCTCCCGTTTCGGAAACTCGACGATCAATCGTCGCGCTGAATCTGTCATGGCCGCCATCGCCACGTCCCGGCCCTGAGGAACCAGCATCTCCGCCCCACGCTGGGCCGCCATCATGCGCAGGCCAAACCGTTCATCATCGCCCAGGGTGGGATCAGCCAGGCGGGTCGCCTCGATCTTCTCCAGCGCCGTCAATGCGTTGGTGTGACCCATCTTCACCGCGGCATCGAGCAACTGAATCTCATGCGCCCTGGCATGCGTGGCTCGGGTGTCCGTCCCGAACCGAACGTGGAAATCCCGGGCCAACTCCGCAACCTTCTCGGCGACCGCTCCCCGCGATTTCTGGAACTCGGCCACCTCCGCATCGCTCGGCCGATTCGTGGCCCACGCTTCGGGGTTCGAGGGAGGGCTGCTGAACGCCTTCTCCAAAGCGGCCCAGGCTTCGTCGGCCGGCGTCGCCGCCGCAGGTGTCCCAGAACCCGACAGCACGAACGGGCTCGCTTCCTTGCCCGCCCCGATCGGAGCAGTGGTGGCCGCCGACGGAGCGCCATTCGTGGAGGGCGCCGTGTCGTCCTGGCCGGAATCGCCGCATCCCGTAAACAGGAGGCTGGCGCCCGCCAGAACGGCGGCAAGACCCGCGGAGCGGATCGCGCACGCGGATGGGATCGAGACGCGGGACAAAGCCCCGTGTCGGAGTGGTGATTTATTCATCGGAATTTTGTGCATGCGGTGCGGCGGCCAACCCCCATACCTGATAGCGGGCCAACACGCGCGCGACCCGTCGAGGATGAAGCGGCATGGCGATATCGCCTTCCCGCAAATCCCCGGGTGGATGTTCAAGTGCGTGCCGGAGGGCCGCCGCCAAAGTCGCGAGGTCGTCAGGCGCCAATTCGGCCCTCACAGTGGACGCTTGTTCGATCTCCGCGCAAGTCCGCGCAAACCCCAGAAAAAACGGACAGGGCTCCAGACACGGGATCGCACTCTTAAGGGCCGGATCGTCCGGCGACACTCCGTCCGCCGTCCATTCTCGTCTCTTCAGGCAGGCCTCCGGCGCACATCCCGCGTCGACGGCAGCACTCAGGGCCGGTCCGTGAAGCTCCCCCAAAATCTTCGCCCGCCCCAGTTGTCGGGCCGCCACCCCGGCGAAATCGAGGGCCGTCACGCCCGGCTTCGTCGCGGCCCATGCATCCGCAAGCGACCC
>JBBQIU010000613.1:0-3191 GCA_038325245.1 Verrucomicrobiota bacterium | reverse complement strand
CCCGCCGCGCTTGTCGGCCGTGCCCCGCGAAAGCTCCGTCTGGGCAGCACAACTCTAGCCCATTCTCGGCGGGAAAACGGCCGGACGAGTGAACGAGGGGCGCAAAAACACCCCGAGGTCCGGCAGATTCATTCCGCCGAGCCTCGGGGGTAGTTACCCGATTCCCGTATTCAGTACAACCTCAACCGAAAAGCTGCGGCAGCGGCTCGGCTTGTACCAATTCACGGGGCTGATTGAGGTGATTGTTCACCATCGTGTGCGGGTCGATCCCAAACGCGTGGTAGATGGTGGCCAGCAGCTCGCCGGGATGGACCGGGTCCTTCCGCGGGCTGGACGCCGTGCGATCCGATTCTCCGTGGACGTGGCCGCGCTTGATGCCGGCTCCGGCGACGAGGGCGGTGTAGCAGTACGGCCAGTGATCGCGGCCGTCGGGGCTGTTGCTGTTGCCGGAAGTGCTCACGCCTTTTTCGGGGCTTCGACCGAACTCACCGATGGCGACGACGAGGGTTTCGTCAAGGATCCCGCGCTGGTCGAGGTCTTCGAACAGGGCGGAGAGGCCCTGATCGAGCATGGGGGCCGACTGGTTCTTCATGCGGGCGTAGAGGCCGACATGGACGTCCCAGGAATGGTTGTCCGAGTTGGCAATCTTGGGCCAGATGACCTCGACGACGCGGGTGCCGGCCTCGACGAGGCGGCGTGCGAGGAGGCAGCTTTGGCCGAACGTGTTGCGGCCGTAGCGATCACGGAGGGCGTCCGTTTCCTGGGCGAGGTCGAAGGCGTTGCGGGCCTTGCCGGACACGACGAGGCTGAGGGCGCGCTGGTAGTATTCGTCGAGGTTGTAGCTCTCGACCGCCTTGTCGATCTCGGGCATTGCCTTGTTGAGCAGATCGCGGAGGTGGGCGCGCCTTTCGAGGCGGAGGGCGAAGACTTCCTGGGGCAGTTTGAGGTCGTCGGTGCGAATGCGGTCCATCTTGGCCATGTCCATGTCGTCGCCCTCGGGATAGAGGTAGTAGGGGTCGTAGGCCCTTCCGAGGAATCCGGCGGTGCCGCCCTTGCCCACGACGTTGGACTCCTGGAGGGGCCTGGGGAGCATGACGAGAGGCAGCATTGGCTCGTCGACGGGTTTCAAGCGGACGATGTTGGAGCCGAAGTTGGGGAAATCCTTGGGGCTTGGGGGTTCGAGTTGGCCGGACGGCGACACCTTGTCGGTGGTGTAGCCGGTCATGATCTGGTAGATGGCGGCGGTATGATTGAAGAGGCCGTTGGGCGTATAGCTCATCGACCGGATCGTGGTGAACTTGTCATTCACCTGGGCAAGGCGGGGGAGGAGTTCGGTGAAATGAACTCCGGGAATCTTCGTTGGGATCGAGGAGAACGGGCTCTTGATTTTGTCGGGGACATTTTCCTTGGGATCCCAGAGGTCGATATGGCTGGGGCCGCCCTGGAGGTAGCAGAGGATGACCGACTTCGCGCGTCCCCATCCCGGGCCACCTTTCGGCACGCCGTTGGAGGCTCGCGCGCCGAGGTTGAGGAGTTGGCCCAGGGAGAGGCCGAGGATGGTGGAGCCGCCGAGGCGCAGGAGGTTGCGGCGGGTCATTTTGAGTTGGGCATCGCACAGATCGCTGCACGTGCCACCGGGTAGATGGATCATGACTGGGTTCCGGTGAGTAGGGGGTGGAGGGTCATCGATTGAACAGAAACGCCGGGGTGTTGATGAGCGCCCAGGTGATGTCCTGGGCCGCCGTGAGTCGCTTATGGGTCAGTTGGCGGGCGCTAATTTCGGCGTCCTGCCGAAGCTGGACCAGCACCGGGTCGGTGGAGACGGGGCGGGACGCCCGGGCGAGGGCCTGCTCGAGGTCCTTGAGCCGGGGATCCGGGGGGATCGGCACCTTGGCAACGACGAGGTTGAAGTCGGCGCGGATGAATTCCGGATCCTGGGAACGCAGGTGGGTGCGCAGGCGATCCTGATCGGCGGGGCTCCGGCGGAGTTCGGGTGTATTCAGGACGCTGGCGAGGCCGGTGGGCAGGCCTTCGGCAGTGGGTGTCGGGCTGGTCGTGACCCACAACCGAAAGCGCCCGATCTCGTGCGGGGCCTCATAACGGTGGTGGAGGGAGAACCGGAAAAGGGTGCCGTTGGTGTCGCCCACGGGCTTTTCAAAGGCGAAGGCGGCCCAGTGCGGGCGCCCGGTTTCCGTTCCGATTCCCCAGCCTTCGAGGCGGCCCTGTTCTGTGATTCCGTTGAACGTCTGTTCGATCTTGAGATCGCCGGTGATGCGATCGACCGCGGCTGCGAGGATTCGCTGGCGGCCGAAGTTGTTCGCGTTGGTGCGGGACGCGGCGTCGACGACAAACTCGGCGAGGAGGAAGTCGCCGTCCTTGTGGCCGGGACCGTACCGGGGGAGATCGGGATCGGGAAGGACCTCCAGTTTGACGCCAGAGACATTGGCGAGCGTGGTTTCGGCGGTGACGATGAAGGTTGGGAGTTCGCCGACGCTGGCGGTTGAACGGATGGAGCCATCGGGGAGCTTGGTCAGTTGGGCTGAACCCGCGCCTTGCACGGTCTTCGGATCGAGGGGAATCCAGGCCGTGTCGAGGTGTTGGGTGGTGAGGTGGCTTTCCCATCGAAGGGACCGCGCGGCGAGTTCGGGTACGAGATCCTGAACCGCGGCTTCGGCGGAGGCGATGCGTTCCTGGCGTTGGCGTTGGGCTGCGGCGGTGGTGGCAGCGGTGGAAGTGAGGTAGTCGGTCAGGGCCTTCTCGGCATCGTTGACCGCGTGATTGCGGGCTTCGTCCAGGGAAGGCTTTCGGGCGGTCCATTCCGCTTCGGCCGCTTCGAGGGTGCGCAGGAGGCGCTGGTGCTCCGTCTCCAGATGGGCGGTCGTGTTCCGGACGAGGGAGAGTTCCGAGTCGCTCGCCGGCCGGCCGAGGATTCGGAAGAAAAGCTCATCGGTGACCTTCTGATCGTCGATTTCGGATTCGACCAGACGGGCGAGGGCGTTGGCGGGATCTCCGACGGCCTCTGAGACGGCGGGGCCACTGAGGAGCGACATGATGGAACTGAGCTTCATGTCGTTGCTGCGCTCGCATTCGCAGGAGCTTTCGCGGGGCGGACGTCCGAGGTTGGCGAGAAACCCGCCGGGAACGTCGACGGCATTGTCGATGAGTTGAGCGGCACGGAGGCCAGGGGCGCC
>JBBQIU010000612.1:0-3202 GCA_038325245.1 Verrucomicrobiota bacterium | reverse complement strand
GAGACCCCAGGCGAGCCAGGAGCCGGGGACTTCGATGCGGGCGCGTTCGGGGTTGGCGTGTGCGGAGTGTCCACCGCCGCGGAAGAGTGAGAAGGCGCGGGCGAAGGTGCGCCACTCCAGTGCGAGGACGGTCAGGGACGCGAACACCATCAAGGCGGTGCCTCCCCAGAGGCCCCATCGGACGGGGTTGAAGCTGCCGTCTGGACGGTAGGCGAAGCTGGCGACATAGCCAGGAACGGCGGTCTGGGCGGCGTCGTAGGCGGCGACGGCTGGCGCGACGACGTAGTAAAGGAGGGTTGAGCCGGCGAGCATCGAAAGCGTGACGCGGGGCCCCATCAGCATCCCCGCGCCGAACAGCAGGACGGAGGGTTCGAAGGCGAGACCGGCGAGTTGTCCGCGGGGGAGGGGATTCAGGATGCCGGTGAAAGGGATAGAATCGGGGAGGGACACCGTCTTCTGGAGGCGTTGGAGGGATCCGACGTCACGGCCGGTTCCGGCGATCGCCTCCACGAGCGTGCCGTAGGTACGGAGAAGACCGATCACGATGGAACCGATCAGGGCGGCGACGAGGCCATACGCCTTCCGGACAGCTTCGGTGCCGGCGGTGTAGAGGCTTCGCAAGGTCTCGGCGGCGGCGGTTCCGGTGGGGAAGGGCAGTTGTTCATGGTTGATCAGTTGCTGCTTCAACGGGATGGCGAGGAAGACGCCCAACCCTGCGGTGCCCAGGACATAGGCGGCGATGATATACCAGGGTTGGTGGTGACCCTGGAGCAAGAGGAGAGCGCCGAAGGCGACGCCGACGGTGGAGCCGGTGGAGTAGCCGGCGGCGGAGGCGCACGACGCCATGCAGTTGTTTTCGAGCAGGCTCATCGGTCCGAGGCGTCCGCCGGAGAGGATGCGGAGGACGTTCCAGAGGGCGTAAGAGACCACGACGGCGGTGACGACGACGCCAAAGGACCAGCCGAGTTTGAGTGTCGTGTAGAGGTTTGAAGCCGCCATGAGGAATCCGATGAAGGAACCCATCACGATCGCGCGGAGGGTGAGCTGGGGCATCCGGTCGCCCTGGTAGACGTTTCGGAACCAATGCTCGTCCCGTTGCTCGGACGTGCCGTCGGGCGGGAGGGTCATGGGAAGGAGCGTGTCCCAAACTTCCCTTTGGGGTTCATGCGGCGGAGGAGGGCTTCGTCAGGGCCTCCGCCGCGTTGTTCCCAGTAGAGGGCCTTGAAGGGGTTGAGAACGGGACCGCGGGTCAGGTCACTCTGCAGGGCCGCGGGGAGGATTTCGTCCCACCAATTATCGAATTGCCGCTGCAGCCGGGCAACGACCTCGGGGTATTCGGCGGCGACGTTGAGGGATTCCGCGGGATCGGCGGTGAGATCGTAGAGTTCGGAGTGGTTGACCAGTTTGAAACGGCCGGTGCGGATGGCGCAGGCGCGATGGCGTGCCTCTTCCGCGCGGCCGGACGGCCAGCGACCGAGGTGGGTGACGAGGGTACGTTCCGGCCATGGGGCCTGGGCGTTCCGAAGGGCCGGAACGAGGCTGCGGCCTTCCCAGCCGCGTCGGACACTTCGGGGAACACGGGCGCGGGCGAGTTCGGCGAGCGTCGGGAAGACGTCCAAGTGGGCGGCCATCTGGGGGCGGTCGCCCGGGGTGAATTGGCCGGGCCAGCGCCAGAACGAGGGGACACGGATGCCGCCCTGGTAGGGCGTGCCCTTGGCGGCGCGCATGCCGGCATTGAACAGCCCAGGGACGGAATGACCGTTGTCGGTCATGAAGACGACGAGGGTCTCGCGATCCAGGGACCATTCGGACAGGCGATCGAGAAGGCGGCCGATGTTGTCATCGATATTCCGGATCATGCTGTAATACGCGACGGCCATGGCGGAAAGGCCCTTGCCCTCGAAGAGCCGTTCGTACTCCGGGCCCGGGCTGACGAACGGGTCGTGGGGGGCGTTGGGGGAGATCCAGGCGAGGAAGGGACGGTCCCGCCGCCGCTGGGTGTCGATCCACTCCAGTGCCTGGGAGAAGAAGACATCGGTGCAATAGCCCTTGGTCTTCACGAAGCGCCCGTTGTGGAGAATCTCGGGGTGGAAGTACTCGTTCCCCGGGGCGTCGCCGCAACTGCCCGCGTAGGTCTGCCCGATGCCACCACCGCCGTGGATGAAGGCTTCGTCGAAGCCCCGCCGGTCCGGGCGATGGTCGGGTTCGTCGCCGAGATGCCATTTGCCGAAGATGCCGGTCGCGTAGCCGGCCTGCCGCAGGACTTCGGGCAGCGTGGTGACGCGGAGGTCGAGTCGTTCGCGCTCGAAGATGGTATGGGTGACGCCGGACCGGAATTCGTGGCGGCCGGTCAACAGCGCGGCGCGGGTGGGGGCGCACGTCGGGCTGACGGTGAAGTCGGTGAAGCGCGCGCTTTCGCGATGGAGCCGATCGAGGGACGGGGTCGCCAGGAGGTGATTGCCGTGGCAGCTCATCTCCCCGTAACCCTGATCGTCGGTGAGGATGACGACGATGTTGGGGGGTGAGGCCGCGTGTGCCGCCAAGGTGAAGCACACCATGGCTCGCGCCAGCCATCGCGCCAGGCAGGAGAACATGGCTTCAGGATGCCGCGAGGGCGGGCGGGGCGGCAACCCCGGCGACACAAACCTCGTTCCGATTTGCACACAGCCGCGTCAATCGGAACTCAGAGCACGCGGTTGGGAGAAAGGTCTTGAGGGTATCGAGGAGGGGGTAGTCCGCCGTGCCCTTGAATTTCACGGAAACGATGAAGTTCCGGCACCACCCTTCCCGAAGCCACCGTTGCAGGAGGGCCAGGGTACGCTCGGGCGCGGCGATGACGTCGCAAAGCAGCCAATCCACGGGGTTGTCGGGTTGAAAGGCGAAGGCGTCGCCGGGGTGAAAGGCCAGTCGCGCGTGACGCATGAGGTCGTCCCGAAGTGGCGCGCGATCCACGGAGGTGACGGACGCGCCACGCCGAAGCGCCACGTAGGACCAGCTTCCAGGTGAGGCTCCGAGGTCGACACAACTTTCGACGGTTTGAATCGATTTCCCGAGGCGAAGCTCCGCCTCGAGCAACTTGGCGAAGGCTCGGGACGGCGCGGATTTGTCGACCGCCACGGTGACTTCGCCCGACGGGAACGGGGCGAGCACATGGCGTCGGCGATACGCGACGGGCGGAGGAGCGAGGGAGAGGTAGCCCTGG
>JBBQIU010000611.1:0-3203 GCA_038325245.1 Verrucomicrobiota bacterium | reverse complement strand
CCTCTGTTGGCGCTCCCTGCGCAATGACTTCGCCGGCGCCACCCATCCAGACCAGCACGATTCCCAACTGAGCGGTTCTTCCAAGGTTCATAGACGGTCCAGTCACGTACACCGGTTCCAACACTGCGCCGCCGGCAAAGTTCCGCCGACGACCCCGAAAATTGGCCCGCCTTTCGAAGGCGGGCTAACGACATTCTCCCGGAATGCAGGTTCCGTCGGGGTTCCCATCACGCGGTTACTTGCCCACTCCGAGCGATTTCAACTGGCCCGCCACCGCGGCTCCGTGGCTGGACGGTTGCACCGCCTGGTCGATCGCCAGGACCTTACCATCCTTGCCGATGATGAAGGTCCACCGTTGGGCAAGACCGTTGGCTGCGTTCAAGACGCCGAGGGCCTTGGCCGTCTCCTTCGTCGGGTCGCTCAGGATGGGGTAATCCAGGCCCAATGACTCCGCGAATTTCTTGTTGGTCGCCACGTCGTCCACGCTGGCCGCGAACAGGGCCGCGCCCGTGTTCCCGATCTGGTCGCCGTTCTCACGCAGCGACTTGCACTCCGCGGTGCACCCGCCCGTAAAGGCTTTCGGGAACCAGGCGATCACCACCGCCTGCTTCCCTCGAAAACTCGAGAGCTTGTAGGTCTTGCCGTCGCTCGCCTGAAGGGTGAAATCGGGTGCAATGTCGCCGACCTTCACGGCAGCGAGGGCGTTCAAGGACAGGAAGGATGCGGCCAGGAGGGCCAAGCTTAGGGATATTCTCATAAGGATTCCACGGGACCAATGTTGTCGCTTTCCAGAATTCGTTGCCTACAGCAGCAGATCTCGAACCGGCCGGCAATACCGGGTGTTGGATCAACTCCCCCGGTAAACACACCGCGCGGTACACGTCTCCGCCACCACCACTTCGACGAGAAGCGGGAGGCGGGGCTTCAATTCCCTCCAAATCCACGCCGCCACCACCTCGCTCGTCGGGTTCTCCAGGCCCGGCACCTCGTTCAAGTACCTGTGGTCCAGGCGTTCCCAGACGGGCTGGAACGTTGCCTTGATGTCGGCGTAGTCCATCAGCCAGCCCAACTCCGGGTCGCATTCCCCCGCCACCACCACTTCGCAATGGAAGCTGTGCCCGTGCAATCGCCGGCACTTGTGCCCCTCCGGAAGGCGCGGCAACAGATGCGCCGCCTCAAATTGAAACGTTCTTCTTAATTCCACCATCATCGCGTCTCGTCTCCTCACTCCGGCGGACGCTCGTGATTGGTCCAGGTCACCAGATCCCCGAGTACCGGCCGGCCATCGTGCCGCCACGTCATCGGAGGCTGCTGCATCCGCCCCAGCGGACACACCCGCGTCACCCCCCACGACGCAAACACCTGCGCCAGCTCGTCAACCCGCTCCCCCATCGCCGCCAATCCCACCGTCGACCATTGTCCCCGCACCGGCTCCGCCATACGCAGGCATTCCTCCACGGTTTCCACCGCCTTGACGTAAATGAAACGGTGCAGACACGAGAACTGAAACTGTGCATCCGCCTCGTACACCACCGTCCATGACGTCGAATCGGGGCTCGCCCACAGACGCGTCCCCTCTCCCGCCGCAGACCGAATCCGGTAACCTTCACGCCGATGGAAGACCGCGGCGGCCGTTGCCTCCGAGACCCGCCCCCGCGGAAGCGTCCCCTCAACCCGCGCCAGTTCCTCTGCTAACCGCGCCCCAAACCCTTCCGGCGGAAGCAACCCTCCCGTCTCCACATAGATCACCTGGGGCGACAAACACCCCAACTGATCCCAGGCCGCCACATCCGCCGCCGCCGCCTGAACGACGCGCGCCTCGTCGTACGGCCCAAGAACCTCGCGCGCCACGTACCCTGCACTGACCCGATGCCCGTGCGCTACGAACCGCGTCCGCGACGGGATCACCCGGCGCAGCGCGTCGATCGTGGAGTCGGACCCCGACGCGACCACGCAATCCGCCTCTCCGAAGAGGGCCGCCTCCACCGGGCTCTCACCCCCCACCCACTCGGCGAGTTCCACGCACGCGGCGAGCTTTGGTTCCACTTCCCGAAGCGAATGCGCGAAGAGCCGCGGCAACCGCGAAGTCCCCGAAGCGCACTTCATGAATTGCGCTGAACGCACGAGCATGCCGTGCAGGAGAGCCGTGAAAACGGGCGTTGGCAGGTTTCCCGCCGTCACGTGGGCCAAGAGCTCCGGTCCGCGCGCAAAGGCTGCAGCCCCCTGGAAGGTTTCACCGTCATTTGAGACCAGCCGGTCCAACCGCTGAGCATGCCCCAGATCCTGCATCACCACCGATGACAGGGCGCGGGGCGTCCACTGGCGGAAATAGGCATCCAGTCCCGTCCCGAGCATCGCAGGGGAGAAACCCACCTCCTCCGGACCCGATTCCACGGCGGCCGCGCGCCAAGGGGAATGGGGCATCAACCAAAGCCGGGCCACCTCGACCATCGTCTGGATGACGAACTCGGTCGTCCGGGGCAGCAGGTACCGTTCGCGATTTCGTTTCAGCGTCTGGCAGGCCTCGACCACCATCTCCGGCCTCAGCAACGCGTGAGGCGGCAGATCCGCCAGGAAGTAATTCGGGAGATTCACGTCGATCTCGTTAATTAGGCATCAAGGAACACCCTCTCGGTTCCGCCACGGGTGACCGTCCTAAAAGTTCCACGCCTCGAGCCCGTTTCACGGCTCGATCCTCCGTCTGCACCGCCATTACAGACCAGACGTTGGCCAGATCGATCACCCGCAATAATCCGGTCTCCCCATCCTTGGCCTCCTTCCCGGTTTCGGGCGAGATCACAATCGCCCGCGCCCACGGAGGAAACACAAAAAAGCGCGCGGGTTCTCCACCTTCGCCCCCCCCCGCCGGGAGCGTCCCGTCCGGCGCCTCGTACGCCTGGGAACTGAGTTCGCTCATGCCGTATTCCCCGATGATGGACGTCGCGGGTAACCCCAGGCTACGGGTGATGGCCCCGCGCAATTCCCCCTTTGTCCATTCGCGGGAACGCCCCTTGTAGCCGCCGGTCTCCATCACCTGTGAATCCGCCTCCAACCGACAGGTCATGCCCAACCGTGCAAGTGCTTCCACGAGGTGCACGAAGTTGAAGGCCGTCCCGAACACCACCACCCGCCGTCGGACCTCCGCGGCCGCCTGCAACGTGGCCACCGTCCGGTCGACATCCAATTCCCATCCACCTCCGCCT
>JBBQIU010000610.1:0-3215 GCA_038325245.1 Verrucomicrobiota bacterium | reverse complement strand
GAGTATGAGTATGAGTATGAGTATGAAATGGATGGGTATGATGGGCGGAGCCGGGCTTGCGCTCGGGGCCGCGGTGGACGCCAAAGCGGCGTTCTTGGTAATCGATGACTTTGGTGGCGGGCCCGACGTTGTCTCTTTGGTGAGTTTGGCTCCACCCGAGCTCGCCACGGGCACCTTCGCCCACGGCGGGGCCGTGGGTGGGATTCGCGATGTATTCGTTGCGTCCCAGACAGTTGGCTCATTCCAGTCGGGCGTCGCCTTTGGAACCGGCGGTTATGCCTCGTTCTCTGGAAATGGTTACGGCGGAATCATTTGGGATGGCGTGGTTTCTCCGATCGACGGCAATGCGGACGGTTCGATCACGGTCGACGACTTTGATTTTGGACTGAGTCTGGACGCGATCGGCGATTGCGTGGACCCGTTCATCCATTTGAACGCCTTTGCGGATCTTGCCGGGGGGACTGTGGACGTGGTCTTCGCGAACACTGCCGTTGCTTACGCGGTGTACACGATTTCTCTGACGACCGTGGGCGCGTTTGACGACTACTTCATCGACGTCCTCAGCCCAACGATCGTTGTGGGAGCGTACGATCCGACGGCCGTGGCCGCCGTGGGGTTGTTCGTCGATGGCACGGCAGTGCCGAATCTGGATGTGCGGGTTGCACTTCTCGGTGTCGATTGCCCGTTCATTCCCGAATCCGGGACGTGGATCGCGATGGCGGGTTTGGTGGGTGTTGCCGGGATGGGCCTTCGCCGCGCCCGCGCTGCTCGCAGGGCCTGAGTTCGAGTTAACGGGGTTCTTCCGAACTAACTATATCGGTCAGAGTTTACGTTTAAGGCGCCGCAGCGTACCACGCTGCGGCGCCTTAAATTTTTTGGGACCCGCGCCGCCGGGCTCGGGTTGTCGCCCGTCTTCCGTTCAGCGGAGCAGTCTTTGGACTTCGGCCGCCTCATGGGTTGGGGGCTGGCAGGAAGTTCCCGTGCAGACATAGGCGGTCGGGCGGCCGTTCCGGGGTGAAAGCGTCCGGGCGAACGGTTCGACCGGGCCGGAAGTGCCCAGGACGATCCGATGAGGCTGGTAAACGGTGTGGGCTGCGCGAATGAGAAGCCTTTGTTCCCGTGAGTTCCGGTCAGCTGCAATCACGACTCGGAACGGTTCCTGCAAGGAAAAGTCGAGAGCCTGCAAGAGGACCGGGACGGCCTGCGGCAGTTTCATGAGCCGTTCTCCGAACAACTGAATGGTTCTGTGCGCGGCTTGGTGGAAATCCTGTCGTTCCGTCATGGCGGCAAGGCGGAGCAGGGCCCCCGCGGCAACGGAATTCCCGGACGGTTCGGCGCCATCATAGTCTTCCTTAATGCGGAGGATGAGGTCCTTGGAATCGGATCCGCTCAGCCAAAAGCCGCCGTTCGCCGGATCCTGGAATCGGCCGAGCATGGCGTCGGTCAGTTGGATGGCGAACTCCAGATGCCGCGGTTCGAGTGTCGCCTCGTAAAGGTGAAGCACGCCGTCGAGCAGGAAGGCGTAGTCGTCGAGGAGCTGGGCGTTGTCGCGTTCGCCGTCGCGCCAGCGGTGGTAGAGCTTTCCGGGGCCCGTGGGAGTCGGCTCCGACCAGAGTTTGGAACGTAGGAACGCGAGGTTCTTCTCGGCGGCGGCGAGCCAGCCCGGTTCATCAAGGACGATGGAGGCCCGCGCGATGGCCCCGAGCATGAGCCCATTCCACGAGGCAAGGATCTTGTCATCGAGGTGCGGTCGGATGCGCTTCGCCCGTTCGGCAAGCATCCGGGTTTTGGCGGAGGCCAGCAGAGTGGTTTCGGCCGCATCCAAGTTCGCATCGACGATGCTGAGCACGTTCTGGTTCTTCAGAGGCACCGGATGGCTGTGATCCTCGAAGTTCCCGGATTCGGTGATTCCGAAAGCGCGAACGGCGACGGTGAATTCCTCCGGGCTGAGCAGGTCCTTCAGCTCGGCGAGGGTCCAGCAGTAGAACTTGCCCTCGTGCCCCTCGCTATCGGCATCCTCAGCGGAATAAAAACCGCCGTCGGCATGGGTCATGTCCCGAAGGATATAGCCCAGCGTGGACCGTACCACGTCGGCGAAGCGGGTCTCACCGCTGATGAGATGGGCATCGAGGTAGAGCTGCACGAGCTGGGCATTGTCATAGAGCATCTTCTCGAAGTGCGGGACGAGCCATTCAGCATCGACGGAGTAGCGTGCGAAGCCTCCGCCGAGCTGGTCGTGCATGCCGCCGGCGGCCATACGATCGCAGGTATGCAGGACCATGCGTATGGCGTCGGCGTCGCCCGTGCGGCGGGCGTGGCGAAGGAGGAACGCGGGTTGGCTGGGGCGCGGAAACTTGGGGGCGCCACCGAAGCCGCCGTGGCGCGGGTCGTACTCCTCCTTCATGAGGGCGGCGGCGTGTGCGAGGACGGCGGGGGAGAGCTGGGCGTCGTCCGCCGGGGATTGTAGCTCGGTGTGGAGGCGGAGGCTTTCCGCCATTTCATTGGCGGATTTTAGGACTTCGGCGTGGCGTTCGGCCCACACTCCGGCGATCTGGCCGAGGACGTCGCGGAAGCCTGGGCGTCCGTGGCGATTCTCGGGCGGCCAATACGTGCCGCCGTAGAAAGGCTTGAGGTCGGGGGTGAGGAAGACATTCAGGGGCCAGCCGCCGGCGCCGGTGCGGGCCTGGACGTAGGTCATGTAGATCTTGTCGACATCGGGTCGTTCCTCGCGGTCGACCTTGATGCTGACGAAGTGGCGGTTCAGCACGGTGGCGGTTTCGGCATTCTCGAACGATTCACGTTCCATCACATGGCACCAATGGCAGGTCGAGTAGCCGATACTGAGGAAGATGGGTTTGTTCTCGGAGCGGGCCTTGGCGAACGCTTCGGCGCCCCAGGGGTGCCAATTGACGGGATTGTGCTGGTGCTGGAGAAGGTAGGGGGATTTCTCCCGGGCCAGGCTGTTCGTGAAGGCGTGGGTTGCGGAGGGGGCGGCGTTGGACACGGGGAGAGGGGAGGGCTTTTGGGGTTGGCAGGCTCCGAGAAATCCAGCGGCGATGAGGGCTGCAAGGGAGGCAGGAGCGCGTGATTTCCGGGGTCTGAAGCGCACGAACGCACCATCGCCGGGCGACGGGGCGCGGCATGGACCGGGGTTGGCAGTTCGGGGGAGGGATGGCGCCTTGCTGGGGGGGCGTGGAGTGAAGCGACGGTGTGAC
>JBBQIU010000609.1:0-3218 GCA_038325245.1 Verrucomicrobiota bacterium | reverse complement strand
CGGGGGCCCCCGCCGGGGGCGGTGCGGGCGGCGGGCCCCGCCCGGGGGGCGCGGGGGGTGAGGTTGCGGGCGGCGAATTAACCGCTTTTCTACACGGGGGATGTGTCGTTCAAGGACCAGACAATTTTGAAGGGGGCACGGTTTGAAGACATCCAGGCGGACGTCATGATCCTGGAAACGACGCGTGGGGGGCGCGGAACGCCCGAGGGATTCACGCGGGAGGCCGAGATCGATCGGTTGGCCGGCGCGATCCGCGAGGTTCAGGAACGGAAGGGATGTGTTCTCATCCCGGCGTTTGCGTTGGGGCGGACCCAGGAGATTCTGGCCCTTCTTTCATTGCTGATGCGGTCCGGGCGTCTTCCACGCCAGTCGGTCTACATTGGGGGCCTGGGGCGCGTGTTCACGGAGATCTACGATCTGCAGGCCCACCGGACCCACCGGAATCATAGCAACCTCAGGCTGACCGAGTCGCTGGACCTCCAGGTGCTGGAGCGGCGCCAGATGGAGAACATCAAGCTCAGCGGGGGCCGGATTTTCGTGCTGACGTCGGGAATGATGACGGCCAACACGACCGCCTACGAAATGGCTTTGCGGATGATCGAGGACGAGCGGCAGGGGATCTTTTTCGTGGGGTACGCCGATCCCGCCACTCCGGCGGGCCGACTGCGGGCGGCCGCCCAGGGAGAGACCTTCGCCTTCGGACCCCAGGATCGGCAGGTGACCCGCCGGTGCGATCTCCGAGAGTTCGATCTGACGGCGCACGCGAATCGGGAGGAACTCCTCGAGTTCGTCGGTCGCGTCGGGCCCAAGGCCGTCGTCCTCGCCCATGGAGAAGCCGATGCCCGGACGTGGTTCCGGGAACAGATCGGAAAGGAGTATCCGCGTGTGAAGATCCTGGACCCGGAACCCGGCGCGACGGTGGAACCTTAGCCGGAACGATTCCGTTGCGATCAAGGGGCATCGCGCGAAGACGCCAAGAACGCGAAGGAATTCCGGGGGGGAACTTTGGCATCAGGATATCGCGGGCGACCTCACCGTTCGGTGCTCGTTTTCACACCACACAGAATCCGGGTTACGGCTTCTCCTCCTTCGCGTCTTCGGGTCTTCGCGTGCGTCAGGACTGAATCGTTCCGGCTTGGAGGCAGGTGGGGAAAAGGGAGCCGCGACACCCGCCGGCCGCCACGCTTTTGGGATCAATCCGCACGGCCGATATCCTGGGACAATTCGAGGCGCCGTACGAAATCACGGCCGCGGATCCACTCGGCATGCCCGTCGGCAAAGACGGCGTTGTAGCCCTCTCCGAGGTGGTTGTCCCATGGGTCCGGGAAGTCGTTCCGGCCGGGAGGCGACAAGGGACCCCGGGGGCCATGTGATGGACCTTCGTCGGCGTCGACGAAGATCCAGATATTGGCCGGACCGGGGACCGTGCCCTTGAGACCGAACGTGGAGTTCTTGTGCTCGTAGGTGAGCACATTGCTCAACGTCTTGGGCGTGGCGGCCGGTTCGGGTGCAATGGCCCCCATGTGACCGTAAATCTCGTACGAATAGCCGTTGGTCCACTTGTTGGGCGCCACATCCTGGAGATCGACAAGGCCGAGCACTTCACCCGTGCGCCGATTGACCGCCTGATTGGTCCGGACGTTGTTCTGGGTGCTCGGACAGATGTAGGCGCGGACGGCCGGGATGTAGCGCGGGTAGAGGAAATTGATGTCGTCGTCGACGTAGCTCGTGAGCGGCGTGAAGCGCCCGGCGGCGTCTTCGTCGGCGTACATGAGGCAGCCGAGGCCCATCTGTTTGACGTTGTTAAGGCAGAGGATGCGCCGGGCCCGTTCCTTCGATTTGGAGAGGGCCGGGAGGAGCATGGACGCGAGAATCGCGATGATGGCGATAACGACGAGCAGTTCGATCAGGGTGAAGCCGGCGGATATGGCGGGGACGCGGGTGCGGGTGCGTGTTCGAAGGGTGGAAGAGCTCTGGAGCGAGGCAGGCGCACCGCAATCGTGGAAAGGGTTGGGGAGGGTGCCGGGCCCGGGCATGGTCGGTTCGAGAAGAGCGCGTTTCATTCGGAGTACGTCCTGGCCGGAAGGGGGTATTCCGGCACCCTTGGAAGGGCGGGGACTTCTGTCCCCGTTTGGGCGGAGTGTCAACCGGCAAGCTGCAAAGAAAAGGGGACGCCTGAATGGGCGTCCCCTCGTTGCTCAAGTCGGAAGGAATTCCGGTCGTCGAACTTATTGGCCCTGGACGCGGAAGAACGTGGGACTGGCGCCGACGGGGACCGTGGTGGTCTTTTCGTTGATGGCGCCGCCAACATTTTCCCATGTGCCGCTTTCCACCGTTGCACGGCGTTGGACCTGGAAGGGCGCAGTGCCGGTCAGCCAGGTGATCCGGACGTTTGTGCCGGCACGGGCGATCGTGATGCTGCCGATGGGCTGGCTGGCGGAGCCACCGGTTTCGACGGCATTGGACGCGGGCGACGTGACGGACGTTCCGACCTCGGACGACGTTTCGAGGTTGGAATAGGTGACGACGACGCAGAGTTTGCTCGCGCCGGGGACGGAGATGGCGCTCAGGTCGAATGTAAACTCGCCCGGGAGTCCGTTTAGATCGTCGGTGCCACCTTCGAAGAACGTTCCGAGGTAACGGGTCGGGATGACCGAGCCTTCCGGGGCGGCGGGATCTGCGACGTAGACGTCCACATCGGCAAAATACCCATCCGCTGGCACTCCGATGCTGCCCGAGAGTTTGTTGTCCGTGTACGACGTGAGGACGGGGAGCGCGGTTTCCGGGTCGGCGAGGTAGGGGGCGTAATACACGTTATAGGGGCGGCCGTTGGCGCCGTCGGAGAAGAGAAACTCCGTGAAGCCGTTGCCGGAAAGGATATTGCGGCGGGCGACAATGGGAACCAGGGCACCCGAGGTGATCAGGCTCGAACCCGGCACCTTACGGATGACGTTGCCTTCAAGATCATCCGCGACACCGTCGTTGTTGGAGCCAAGGCGGAAGCTGCCGGAGCCGGGGCCTCCGATGAGGTTCGGGCTGCTGTTGGCCGGGACGGGCGGCATGGAGATACCGTCGACGCCGACGCCGAAGTAGTTGCCGGCGACGACGACGTTGCTGGCGCTCGTGTAGAACTCGATGAGGTGGTTGTAGGCTGCGAGATTGAACACGTTGGGTTCGTTCGCGTCGTTGATGTTGTCGCCGCGGACGCCTATGACGCT
>JBBQIU010000608.1:0-3243 GCA_038325245.1 Verrucomicrobiota bacterium | reverse complement strand
AGGTAATCCGAGTAGTCGAGATTGGCGACGAGGATCTGGAAGCCTTCGCCCGCCTTGGCCCGCGGTGGGGGGATGTGCTTCACGATGGCATCGAACAGAGGTTCCATCGTGCCGCTGAAGTGGTCCAATTCGAGCTTGGCGTAGCCGGCTTTGGCGGAGCAGTAGATGAACGGGAAATCGAGTTGTTCGTCGGTTGCCTTCAGCGACATGAAAAGTTCGAAAACCTCGTCGAGAACCTTCTTTGGGTTGGCGTTTTCGCGGTCGATCTTATTGATCACGACGATGGGCTTGGCGCCGGCTTCGAGGGCCTTGCGGAGCACGAAACGCGTCTGAGCCTGGGGTCCTTCGGCGGCGTCGACGACCAGGAGGACGCCGTCGATCATGTTCATGATGCGCTCGACCTCCCCTCCGAAGTCGGCATGGCCCGGGGTATCGACGATGTTGATGTGGTAATTCTTGTATTTGAACGCGGCGTTCTTGGCACGGATCGTGATCCCCTTTTCACGCTCAAGATCCATGGAATCCATGATGCGTTCCTCGGAGGACTTGGCCTCGTTGGCGCGGAAGGTTCCGGATTGCTTGAGGAGACAATCGACGAGGGTTGTTTTGCCGTGGTCGACGTGCGCGATGATGGCGATGTTTCGGATGTGTTGCATCGGGAGCGGTTCAGTTTCCATGGGGCGGATGGGTCGCGGGCTTAAGCGGGCCCCCCCGATATGCGTCGGCGGACAGGCCAGAAGGCGAAGCCGGCAGACCCAGGCCCAGCCGGGTTGGGGACCCTATCAGGCTGTCCGTATCCGGCATGGGTCGACAACAATTGTTTTCAAGCGATCCAAAATCAGACTGGCGCGTGGGGCGTGGCTCCCGTTGAATCGGGGGAAGGAAACCCTCCAGATGACAACGCAAACCTTCGTGACCCGGTGGGCCGCAGTCCTTGCGGCGGTTTTTGTCTTAAGTTCCACATTGGCCGCCGCAGCGGCCCCAAAGAAGGTCTTGGTGGTGACAGTGACCAAGGGATTCCGGCACAGCTCGATCCCGACGGCGGAGCGGGTCTTGGCGGAACTGGGGAAGAAGGACGGATCGTTTGAAGTCGACTACGTGAGGACGGACGAAGAAATGGCGTCAAAGATGACGCCAGCGGCCCTGGCTGGTTATGACGGGGTGATTTTCGCCAACACGACGGGGAACCTTCCGATCCCGGATGTGGAGGGATTCCTGAAATGGGTGCAGAGCGGCAAGGGGTTCCTGGGCATGCATTCCGCGACGGACACGTTCGGCGGGCACAAGCCGCTGCATCCGTACACGGTAATGATCAATGGCGTGTTTCGAACACACGGGGATCAGGCGGCGGTTGAGGCTTTCAACGGAGACCCCACGTTTCCCTCCAACCGGCATCTGGGTGGGTCTTTCAAGGTCTACGACGAGATTTACATTTTGGATGGCTATCAGCGAAAGGCGGTGAGGGCCTTGCTGGATCTCGACCAGCACCCCAACACGCGGATGCCGGGCCACTATCCGATCAGTTGGGCCCGGCTCTACGGGACCGGTCGTGTCTGGTACACCTCGCTGGGTCATCGGGAGGACGTGTGGGATGCCGATCCGGAGCTGAAGGGACGCAGGAACGATGTCGCGGTGAGCCAAGCCTATCAAAAGCACATACTGGGCGGAATCCGCTGGGCATTGGGTTTGGAAGCCGGGGATGCGACACCACAGGATCTTACGGCGCGGGTTTCGGAAGCCGAGGCGAGGGAGGGATTTCGGGCCCTTTTCAATGGTAGCGATCTGACCGGATGGAAGCTGCGGAAGGCGGATGGCCTTGGAACCTGGAGTGCCCAGAACGGAATGCTGGTGAATGAGATCCCCACCGGCAAACACGGGACGGACTTGGTGTCGGAGGAGAAGTTTGGCGATCACGTGGTCCGCTATGAGTATCTGGTCCCGAAGGGGTCGAATTCCGGCTTTTACCTTCGAGGGCGCTACGAGGTCCAGATCCTGGATGATTACGGGCAGGCGCCGGCGACCGGCGGAAACGGAGGGTTGTATAACGTGAAGGCGCCGTCGCAGAACGCGTCTCGTCCTCCGGGTCAATGGCAGGAGGCCGAGGCCACGATCCGCGGAAACCGGATCACCGTGACGCTGAACGGCGTGAAGATTCACGACGGCGTGGAGGTGACGAGAGCCACCGGAGGACAGTTGGACGACAATCTGGATCAACCGGGGCCGATCCTGCTGCAAGGCGACCATGGGGCGGTGGCGTTCCGAAATGTCCGGATCAAGCCTTTGTGAAGGTGGGGGCATGAGATGGCCCTGAACCTTTTCAATACCCTGACGCGGCGGTTGGAGCCGTTCGTACCGCTGGACCCCACACATCGTTCCGTCGGTATGTATTGCTGCGGTCCGACCGTCCACGACTTCGCCCATATTGGGAACTTCAAGACATTCGTCCTCGCGGATCTCGTTCGGCGCTACCTGGAGTTTCAGGGTTTCGAGGTCAACCACGTGATGAATGTCACCGACGTGGAGGACAAGATCATCCGCCGCGTGCGCGAGAGCGGGACCGGTTTGGGTGAGTACACTCGGCGCTACGAGACAGCGTTTTTCGAGGACCACCGCGCGCTGAACTGCCTTGCCCCCCGGTCCGCGCCACGGGCGACGGATTATGTGGGCGAAATCATTGACCTGATCTTGCGATTGCAGGAACGGGGACTCGCCTACCAGGCGTCCGATGGGTCCGTGTATTTCAGCATCGAGAAGTACCGCGGCTGCGGATGCCGGTATGGTCAACTGCTGAACCTCAATTTCGAGGAACTCCGTCCCGGGGAGCGGGTGGCGAATGATGAGTACGGGAAGGAGTCGATCGCGGACTTTGCCCTCTGGAAGGCGCGGGTGCCGGACGATGGAAGTGTTTTCTGGCCGAGCCCGTGGGGCGAGGGCCGACCCGGATGGCACATCGAGTGCAGCGCCATGAGCATGAAACTGCTCGGTGCGAGTTTCGACCTTCACCTGGGCGGCGAGGATTTGATTTTCCCGCACCATGAGGACGAGATTGCGCAGAGCGAAGGCGCTGGGTTGCAGCAACCTGGAATGCCCTTCGTGAAGCATTGGGTGCATGCGGCGTTTTTGCTTGTGGAGGGGCGGAAGATGAGCAAGTCGCTGGGGAATTTCTTCACCCTCCGCGATCTACTGGGACAGGGTTACAGCGGACGGGAGATCCGGTACCTGCTGTTGTCGGCCCACTACAGG
>JBBQIU010000607.1:0-3247 GCA_038325245.1 Verrucomicrobiota bacterium | reverse complement strand
CCCCAACGGGGTTGCGCCACCTCGACGCAACCCCGTTGGGGTTGTGGGTGTTTCGGCGATCCCCCCCAGGGTAGCTCGTTCCTCGCAACCCTGGGCTTTGGGACGCATTCCCTTCGGGATTGGGAAATACCCTGCACGCACGTTGTGTATAGCGATCAGGGCTTCGCCTTGGGCTGTCTCATGCCGCCCCGCCTGGGGACGGCCAGCCAGCCATGGAGGGTTCCGCTCCGTCGGAACCTGTTGAACTCTAGCTCCAACCCAATCCTCGGCGCCGACGGAGCGGCGCCCTCCATCGCACGGTTCATGGCCCCAATACGTGTCCTAATTTTGGAAAACGTTGTTCACCACTTACCTCCCCGTCACCCCCCCTTCGACCCGCACTTTTCCTCAAACGTATTGATGTCGTCCTTGTGGCCGGCAACGTACACCACATCACCTTCGTGAAGGACCCATTCGGGTGACGGGGTTTCCTGGATGCGTTTGCCGCTGGCGTCCGCCCGCGAAATGAGGACCGGCGTCAGCTTGAATTTGCGCGATAACGCCGCCTCCTCCAACCGCACCCCCGCCAGGCGCGCGCCCAGACGAATCTGCGCGAGGTTGAATTCCCCTTCGATCGGATGCCGTTCGCCACGACTGCCCGCATCGATCTGCTCCGCCAGGCGCATCGCGCTTTCACGGGCCGGCGAGACCACCTGATCCGCCCCCAGTTTGGTCAGGATCTGCGCATGCTTGTCGTTGATCGCCCGGCCAATGATCCGCTTCACGCCCATCTCACGCAGGGTCAACACCGAGAGAATGCTTGCCTGCATGTTCTCCCCCATCGCCACCACCACCACGTCGGCTTCATGGACTCCCGCAGCACGAAGGTCCCCAGGATCATCCGCGTCGATCCGCACGGCCCGAAAGCCGGATTCGGACAGATCCTGGACCAACCGCGCGTCGCTGTCGGCCAGTTGGACATCGCAGCCCAATTCGCTCAGGCGTGAGGCCAGATGGGTTCCGAACCGTCCCGCTCCAAGAATAAAAACGCGTTCCGACATAATTTTGGTTCAACCGACGGCGACGTCCTCTTCCGGATAGTTCACTCGTCCGGGAATGGCCGGCTGCATCAGATGCATCGCGAGGCAAAGCGGACCAAGGCGCCCCAGAAACATGAGCGCGATGATGATCCCTTTTCCACCGGTTGTCAGGTCGCCCGTGATTCCGGCGCTCAATCCGACCGTGCCAAACGCGGAGACGGCCTCGAACACGACGCCGAGCCACCCGTGCCGGCCCTGGGCCGCGGGATGCCCGAACTCCACCTGCATCAACATCCCGAGCCCAAGCATTACGAACGCCCCCGAAAGGATCATGATCATCACCGCCGAATCCGCCTGCCGATGCGGCAGGGAACGGCGCCCCACCGTCAATTCCACCCTCCGCCGCAGGGCCGCCGTCGCAGCCGCCACCAGCAGTAGGAGCGTCGTAATCTTCACCCCGCCCGCCATCGATCCCGGGGCGCCGCCGATAAACATCAGGGGCAGGCTTCCCAGAAGGGTCACCGGTTCCATGAGCGCCGTGTCGACCACGGAGAATCCCGCCGTCCGTGTCATGACCGAATGAACGAAGGCCCACTGCAGCCCCTTCCACCACGGCAACCCTTGAAGCGTGTTTTGCCATTCACTGACCCACGTGAAGAGCGTTCCCCACACCAGCAGTACTACCGTCACCCCAAGGCATATCCGTGTCTGCAAGGTCAACTCACCCCGCATCCGCCGATCGCTCCGCCAGAAATAGTAGTACCGGAAGTTCACCAGCGTCAGGAACCCGATCCCTCCCGCGATCACCAGCCCGCAAAGGACCAGCAGGTTCAAAGGCTGGTTCGACCATTCGATCATCCCTTTCGGGTACGTCGAAATCCCCGCATTGCAAAAGGCGCTGACAGAATGAAACGCCGCCTCCCACACCGCCGCACCAAACGTCAGTTCCTCCTTCTGATCCAACAGGAGGTACGTCAGCACCACCGTCCCCACCATCTCCACCAACACAACGAGGATGACGGCATAAAACAGGATATCCATCGGACGCGCCCCCCGCAGGCGCCCGACATTCGCCCCAATGAAGTCCTCATTACGGGCCGTGGAACCGCCGCGCCGAATCATCAGGAACAACGTCCCGGCCAGCATCATCCCCAATCCGCCCGTCTGAATCAGACCCAGGAGCACCGCCTGTCCGAACGGCGTGTACGTCTCACCCACATTCATAGGGCTCAGACCGGTCACACAGACCGCCGAGGTCGCCATGAACAGGCTATCGAGCCACGAAACCGGGCGGCCCGGATGCCGGGCCGCCGGGAGGTGAAGCAGCACCGTTCCAATCATGATCAGCGAGGCGAACGCCCCCATCGTTCTCCCTATCGATGAAGCCGTCGCGAGCCGGCGGTAAAATGCCGTCTGGTTGACGGTCATCGTGCGGGGCTGGGTTGTCTTGCGATCGGTCTCGACTCCTTTCATGGATCGGGTTCAGCCCCCCTTGGGCTATTCCGCTTTCACCTGACTCCAAACCTGGTCGTAAAGTCGCGTCTTCGCCCCCAGATCCACCAAGTACTCGAGCCTCGCCATGACCTCCGCAGGCGGGTAGATCGCCGGGTTCTTCAAGTCGTCCGGATTCAAGAACTCGCGAGCCGCCGCATTCGGCGTCCCGAATTGTGTGAAGTTCGAAATCTGCGCCCCGACCCTCGGTTCCAGCAGGAAATTGATGAAATCCTCCGCCAGATCCCGGTGGGGCGCCTTCGCGGAAACCGCCAGGTTGTCCAGGAAGATCTGGCTGCCCTCCTTCGGAATCACATACGCCGTCCCGGCGTCCTCCGCCATGCCACGGGCCGCCTCCCCGGAATAGACGATCGCCACCAACGCACTCCTCCCGACTACCCGGTTCTTGGCGCCCACGCTCCCCTCAAATGCCACGCTCCGGTTCTTCGCGTCCACCAGCAGCCCGCGCGCCGCCTTCAGCGCCCCCACACCCGTCTCGTTGAAACTCTGCCCCTGAAACTTCAGCGCCGCCCCGATCGCGTCTCGCATCGAATCGATCAACACCATCGGGCCCAACTGCTTCGATCGATCGAAAATCACGTCCCAGGAATCCGGCGCCGGCTTACCCTCCGCCTTCCGATAGTAAATCCCCATCGTCCCCCACTGATACGCCACCGTGTGTTCGTTCTTCGGGTCGAATGGCGGCCCCCGAAACTTCGCATCCAGATTCTTCAGAT
>JBBQIU010000606.1:0-3265 GCA_038325245.1 Verrucomicrobiota bacterium | reverse complement strand
GAGGCGGCTATGATCATCTTTTTCTCATACTTCTGGGTGGCGACGATTTTCAACGAGATCCAGATCGCCGACGATCTGAAGAAGTACGGAGGTTACATTCCCGGGGTGCGGCCGGGGCAGGCAACGAGCGATTTCCTCCATTGGACCATGAGCCGGATCACCCTGGCAGGGGCGGTGTTCCTGGCGACGATTGCGATCCTTCCCATCATCCTTTACCGGATCCTCGACGTGCCCCTGGATGTCGCGAGTTTCTTCGGTGGTACGAGCATCCTCATTACGGTGGGCGTGCTGCTCGACACCCTGCGGCAGCTCGAATCATTCCTTGTGATGCGGCACTATGACGGATTCCTCAAGAAGGGCCGTGTGCGTGGCCGATTCTGATCGGGCATCGAGTTCATTGAAAGACCCTGCCCGGGGTCCCCACGAGAAGGGGAACCGGATAGGAAGGCATCTCCTGCCACTCGCCTAATGGGTGTGATCAAGACCCAGGCGGAAGTGGCGTCGATCCGGCAGGCATGCCGGATCGCGCAGACCGTTCTCGAGGAGGCGGGCGCTTGGCTCAAGCCAGGGGTCACAACCCTCGACCTGGACGAATTTGCCTCCGAGCGGATTCGTCAGTTAGGAGCTCGGAGTGCGTTTTTGGGTTACCGGGGATTTCCGCGGCATACGTGCATCTCTGTGAATGAGGAAGTTGTTCATGGAATCGCCGGAACGCGACGGTTGCAATTCGGCGACCTGGTGGGCGTCGATGTCGGCGTGCTCTTTCGCGGGTTCGTCGGGGACACGGCGGCGACATTTGCGGTGGGAGGGTGTGATCCGGGGGCGCAGCGGTTGATGGACGTTACGCGGGAATCCCTGGTGCGGGGTATCGAGGCGGCGCGAGGGGGGAGTCGGGTGCGGGACATTTCGGCTGCGGTTCAGGCGTCGGTGGAGGCGGCCGGGTTCAGCGTGGTGCGCGAGTTTGTGGGCCACGGGGTTGGCCGCAGCGTCCACGAGGAGCCGCAGGTGCCAAATTTTGTGGAAGCGAGTCGGACGTCACCGCGGTTGCGGCAGGGGATGACGATTGCGATTGAGCCGATGGTCAATGCGGGAAGGCGGGATGTGAGGGTGCTGAATGACGGCTGGACGGTTGTCACGGCCGATGGCAAGCTCTCCGCCCATTTTGAGCATACCGTCCTTATCACGGACGGCGCTCCAGAGATTTTAACGTGTCACGAGAGGATGCCATAAAGGCCGATGGGACCGTGGTGGAAGTGCTGCCGAACACGATGTTCCGTGTGGCGTTGCCCAACGGTCATCGGGTTTTGGCTCACGTCTCCGGGAAGGTGCGGTCGAATGAAGACCGTATCCTGACGGGGCAGCGGGTCGTGGTGGAGATGTCGCCCTACGACCTGTCAACTGGTTGCATTACGTATCGACAGAAATGAGTCGCCATGAAAGTCCGGGCTTCGGTCAAGAAACTGTGTGAGAATTGCAAGGTGGTCCGCCGAAAAGGCGTGATCCGAATCATTTGTTCCAACCCCCGTCACAAGCAGCGTCAAGGCTGACATTTTCCCATGCCACGCATCATTGGTGTTGAGATTCCCGGCGAGAAGCGCATTGAGATCGCGCTTCGTTACATATACGGGATCGGTCCAAAGAACGCCCTCGAGGTCCTCGAGCGCGCCAATATTCCGTTGGGTCTGCGAGCGAGGGACCTAACGGAGCAGCAGCTTTCCCTGATCGTGCATGCGATCACGGAAGGAAAGTACGTGATCGAGGGCGATCTCCGCCGCGAGATTGGACTCAACCTGAAGCGGTTGCAGGCCATCAAGTGCTACCGGGGCGTCCGTCATCTCCGCGGCCTTCCGGTCCGAGGACAGCGCACCCAGACGAACGCTCGCACACGAAAGGGCCCCCGGAAGACCGTCGGCGTGCAGCGCAACCCGAACGCCAAAACCGGCATCCACTAATCTGTAGCCATGGCTGAAGAGAAGAACAATCCAACCCCTGCCGCTCCCGAGCAGGCGGCGCCGAAGGCTCCCAAGGCTTCTGGCGGAGAGGGACGTCCCGCGAAGACCAAGAAGGCACCGGCCGGGGAGGGTGGGGCGGGTGCCGCCGCTGCTCCCGGAACCGAAGGGGCCGCCCCCGCCGCTCCGATGCTGCCGGTGGCGGCGAGCGCCCCGACGGCCGCGGAGATCCTTGGGACCGATACGGGCCCAAAAAAGATCATCAAGGCAAAGGGCGCCAAGAACATCATTGTGGGTTTGGCCCACATCCTTGCGACGTTCAACAACACGCAGGTCTCGATCACCGACATGCAAGGCAACCTGCTCGGGTGGTCGTGCGCGGGTCGGGTCGGGTTCAAGGGTTCCCGGAAGAGCACCGCGTTTGCCGCCCAGCAGGTGGCGCAGGATGCCGCGCGTCAGGCGATGGCGCATGGGTTGAAGGAGATTGAGGTTCGCGTTACAGGCCCCGGTTCAGGTCGAGAGTCCGCGATTCGGGCGCTTCAGGCAATCGGGCTCGAAATCAGCGCCATCCGCGACGTGACGCCCATCCCGCACAACGGGTGCCGCCCGCGGAAGAAGCGGCGCGTCTGAACCACTCGGATCCACTCTAGGAAAACAAGGTCATGGCAAGATATACAGGTCCAAGGGCGCGCATCAGCCGCCGCCTGGGGGTGCCCATCTTCGGGTACTCCAAGTCCGTCGAGAAGCGCAACTACCCGCCTGGTCAGCACGGGCCAAAGTCGCGCCGGAAGGTCACCGATTACGCGCTTGGTCTGCTGGAAAAGCAGAAGCTGCGTTATTACTACGGGTTGCAAGAGCGACAATTCCGCCGGGTGTACCAGGCGGCCCTCCGCCGACGCGGCGTCACCGGCGAGCAGATGCTCCAACTTTTGGAGACGCGCCTCGACAGCGTCGTCTTCCACCTGGGATTTGGAAGCACGCGACCGGCGGCGAGGCAGATGATCAACCACGGCCACGTGAAGGTGAACGGCCGCAAGGTGGATGTTCCCTCTTTCGCAGTGAAGGCGAATGATGTCGTTGAGGTCCGTACCACGGCGGTGTCACGGCAGTTGGCCAACAAGGGCCTTGAGCTGTCCACCAGTCGTCCGGTTCCGGGATGGATCATCCTGACCAAGGACGGACTCAAGGGAACGGTGGTCCGAATGCCTTCTCGTGAAGATATTCAGCCCATCGCCAACGAGCAGGCCGTCGTCGAATTCTACTCCCGATAATTAATCCAACGGAGCCGCCGCAAGGGGGCTCCATGGTGGATATAC
>JBBQIU010000605.1:0-3266 GCA_038325245.1 Verrucomicrobiota bacterium | reverse complement strand
GGACCGCCAAGGGCCCGAACCCCCAGCGAGCGCGGTTCGGAGGGATGCGAGACATCCACCCGCCAAAGATCGCTGCCCACGCCAAGAACGACGTCGTCCCCTGCGACCGCAAGTCGGCTCGCTTGCTGGTGATCCGTGGGCAGCCGCGTCGTGGGCTCCGGGGCTGCCACAGACATCGGGACACCGCTACCGGCCGTGCCACGGGCCGAATCCCTGGAGGCCAAACGGATCACTTCAATGCCTGCCGAACCGGCGACGACCACGACCCGACCCTCCGCCACGGCCACGTCTTGAACCGATTCCGTCACCGGCACGTCTTCCACCAGCGCCGGATGTCCCGGGTCGCTCAAATCAAACACGGAAACCCGCGATCCTCCGCCGCCCACCAACGCCCGCGATCCATAAACGTCCACCGACTCGATGCGTGGCGGTTCCGTCCCCTGTGAGATGAGCGCGGGCCGTCGAGGATCCGCCATTCCCACCACCCGCAGGCCGGCGCTGTCGCCGCCCAGATACGCGAAATCGCCCGAGATTCGAAGACAGCGCACAGGCTCCCCCTCCCACCGCGCCACCTCCACGGGAACCGCAGCGTCCGCCACGTCGAGAACCACCAATCCGGAGTCCGTGGCGATCCAGGCATGGGACTCGGCCAGGTCGATGCCGCCCACGCCCTTCAGCGGAAGAAAGCCCACCCAGGCGGGCTGCGCAGGATTCCGGACATCCGCGACGACCAATCCTTCCTCGTCGACCACCCAGGCCCGCTCGCCCACCACCCGCACTCGAACAGCCCCGGTCCCGGTACGCAATGCCCCGGCCTTCCGGGGATTCGTCGGATCCCTGGCGTCGATCACGTCGATTCCCGCCTCGCCGGCCTCGCCCCAGGGGGCATCGAATCCCTCCGAAGTTCGCTTCCAGGCAACGTAAACGTAACCACCGGCGACAACCACGTCGCGGATGTGCGCATCCGTCGGGTAGTGGCCCAAAACTCTCATTCGCGAGGTCTCCGTCAGGTCCAGGACCCACAATCCCGAACCCGCCAGGGACACATAGGCGCGCGATCCATCCAAGGCGATCCGCTCAGCGACCCCCGTGGGAAAACCCGCCCACCGGATCCGCAGGGCGGCGCTGGTCACCGGGCAACTCTCCGGCGGCCCGCTCCAGGGAAAGCCGGACATCATCGCCATCAGGGCCACCCCTGTCTCGACAGTTAGCATAACTCATTCCCATGAATAATATGCTTTCGACAAACCGCCCGCCAGTCAGGTCAACCTTCTCCCGACTCCGGTTGTCCGGCTCCAACCACCCGTCGGCGTCGCGCTCCGATATCGGATCGTTCGAGCACCTCACCTTCAGCAAGACAACGCCGTTCCCCTGCATGAGTTGTACCACGTCCGGGTCGTCAGGAAGACCACCATCATCCGCCGCCCCACCGCCTCCTCGGGAATCCATGGAATCCGGCTCATAGCCGCCCCCCGGAGATCTCTCCGTACCCACGGCGGCCAATTCGCTGAGAGTCGACCCATTGATTTCCTATTCTTATCAAAATGTGCGGCGCAAGCCGAGGAAGGAACCGCCGCCAGCGCTCCCTGCATCACCGGGACCGCCCAACGACTTCCGAAGCAATGCCATTCATCGACTTCGCGAATATTTCGCGAACGACGCCGGAGTTTTTCGCTATAGCTGGGGGAGGAGCCCGTGGACACAGGCCACAGGCCGCGAGCTGGCCCGGGGCCCGATGAGTCCGCCCCGGGGCGCTTCCTACTCAAAGGACTCCGATGTTCCAACCAAATTCCTATTCAAGAATTTTGAGTAATCAAACTCGGTGCACTCCGTCGTCGCGCCTCGTCCGCCCCGGTAACATCCCGCCTGGTCAAACGGCTCGAACAGGTTCAGCGGCAGGCGGTTGCGGTAGAATCATGGGATGGCTTGTGAAGCGCCTTGTTGGTTCAGTTCGAGGCGATGAACTGGAAAGGGTTGCTGGCCTACATCACTGGGACCGTCGATCAGGAACTTCTCCTTCGGAACGAGTACCTCACCACGGAGAACCGGGTCCTCAGGCGCAGTTGGTAGCGACGGGCCTCCTGGTGGAGACCATGGCGTTCGAGCCAGCGGTAGATGGAAGTCAAACCCGGCAGCGAAGTATCGCTCTGCTTCCTGTGGCGGTAGAGGACCTTGATCGATGGCGGAGCGGATCGGTCCGGAGCATTACGGGACGGAACGCCGGGAGAGCGCCGAGTAGGCGGCGACCCGCACCGTGGGGGAAGCGCTGCGCGAGGCGGAGTGGACCGAGGCGCGGCTGACGGAGACGAAGAAGGGGCACGATTTCAAGGTGCGACTGGCGAGGCGATTGAGGAGGGAGACGACCGTGACGTGGGCTTGGATCGGGGATCGTCTGCGGATGGGGAGCCGGTCGAATGCATCGAATCTCGTGTACGCGCTCGACAAGCCGGGAACGTGAGGAGAATGAGCGCAGGCCCCGCCCCGGGTTGACGGGTTCCGACGCCGCACCGGATGCCGGCCTTGGGCCGATCCTGGCGAAAGTGAGAACTGACACCTTTACGCTCTCCTCCCCACCACCGCTCACTCGACCACGCAGTCCAGGATCGCCACGCCCCCGGCCGGAACGGTCACCGTCACCCCGCCCCCGTCCCGCAGGACGTAGTCCCGCTGGTTCTTGAGGTCCCTCACCGTCCTCATGCGCACCTCGGCCGGGAAGCGCAGGGAGACGGTGCGGCTCTTCGAGGCATCGATCACCGGTGGCTTCCGGGGCGCCTTGGTCACGCCTTCGTTGTTGATCAACGTGACGAGGAATCTCCCGGCCTGGAGGCTGACGGCGTATTCAACCCCCGGAGAAATGGCCACGGGCAGCCGCCGCTCGAGTTCCTCCCGCAGAATCGACGCCAACGCGGTGACTCGGAAATCGGGGCCATACACGAGGACCCGCCCCTCCCCGCGGGTGAACCCCAGTCGGGTGGAACCTTCCGGCAGCTTGGGATACTCCGGGAAATCCCGGAGATAGGCGGTGTTGAGAATCAGGGTGCCGCCGCGGCGAACGTAGTTTTCGTACCGCGCCACCTCCGCGGCGGAAAGCCGGAGTTCCCCGGACAGCACCAGGCACGGGTAGCTGTCCAAGACCCGAGGCGAGGCGTTTTGGAGCAGGATGTCGAAGGTGTCGCCGAAGGGACCGTTCACCATGCTGCCCGCTTCGTCCCGTCCCATGACCTCCCAGCCACCCGGCCAGATCAGGTCGATGAGGTCCCAGGTCA
>JBBQIU010000604.1:0-3266 GCA_038325245.1 Verrucomicrobiota bacterium | reverse complement strand
CCGCGCCGCGGCGTCGGAGCCGGTCCCGAGCAGGTCGTGCGACGCCGCAGCTCCACGGACGAAAAATCCACCCACGGTCGACGACGCCCACTGAGCCTGCCCAGCCGCCTTCGCCTTTGCCTCGTCCCACGACATCGCGGGTGCGGCGGTTGGAGCGCCGACCGGGATGCGCCCGAACTTCGGTTCCATTCCCTGGAACGTCGAAGCCCCGGGGATCGGGAGGGCGGCGGCGAGTTTCCCGACCGCGGCAAAGGCCACCTCCAGCTTCTCCGCGACCCAGTTCACCTCCAGGGCGCCGAGCGCCTTGAACACATCCCAGGAGTCCGCGTAGCTCTTGCGGAACGCATCCACGACGAAGAATTGCAGGGCGAGCACCGGCTCCGAGAGGGCATAGATCGCCTGCGTCAGGCTCTTGGTAATCGCAATCGCGGCGGTAATCGCCGCATCGGTGACCTGCGCCCAGAATTCACCCGACCCCAGCATCGCCACGACGCCGTCCCACGCCTTCCGCGCCGCCAGTCCGCCCGCCTCGAAGCTGGCCTCGATCGTAAGCGAGATCAGGTTGCCGATTCGTCCGGCCCTCCACTCTTCGATGACGAGGGAAACAAACGCACCGAACTTCTGGCCGATCTCCACGAAATCGACCGACTTCAGGGCGTCGTTGATCGCCTTCGTCACCTCCTCGAACGGGAGCATGTCGGCGAAACCAGCGAACAACTTGGTGCCGAGCGATGGGATCTTGCGGATGGCCACCTCGAATTCATGGAATCGGTGGGCGTTCCGTTCCATCACCAGGCCGAACTTCCCGGCGCCCGCGGTGATCCCGCGCAGGATGTCCGGGTTGTTGAAGACCGGGAGCAGTTCGGTGCCCGACCGGCCGAAGATGTGGAGGGCGGTCGCGGCCCGAATCGTCGGGTTCTCGATCTTGCCGATGCGTTCCGCCAGGAGGACGAACTGCTTCTCCGGGGACATCGCCGCCAGCTCGCCCACGTTCAAGCCCAGCCGCTCGATGCCGGCCGCTGCCGAGCCACCGTTCAACGCCGCTTCCCCGATGCTTTTGGACATCAGGCGCAGGTATTTCCCGAGTTCGCTCGAATCCAGCCCGGCCTGTTTCAGGGCGATCGACAGGTTGACCAACTTCGACACGGAGACGCCCGTCTGGAGGGATAGCACGGACAAGCCGGCCCCCAACTCCACCACCTTCTCCACGCCTTCGACGAGTTTGTGGAGGGTGAACCCAATCCCAGCGGCAGCGGCCACCCCGAGGCCGATCTTCGCGACGGCGGAGCCCAGGCCGGTCGCCATCGACTGGACCCGGGCGAACGCGGCCTGGACGTTGCCAACGCCGTCGACGCCGAGATGGACTGTGAGCGATGGGCCTGACGACATGGATCACCCTCGGGCTTGTTCCTCCAGCCGCTGCTGGAGGTTTTTGAGAATCGACTGGTTGTCCTTGTGCATGACCGCGGCAAACGCGCTGAACGTCACTTGGCTCATCACGAGAGCGTCCCGGGCCTTCAACCGCCCCGCCGCATCGGCCAGGAGTCGGAGCTGGGCAAGCGAGTGATCCTGCGCGAGCGAGAGCGTCAGGCCGGCTTCGAGACAGAGTTCGGCGACGTAGTCGGCGAGGTCCCGCCGGCTTCCAGATTTCGCGTGAGCAGTGGCATGAGCCATTCCTTCCGCGCCGTCCGGCGCTGGAGCCAGCGCTCGAAAAAATCCCGGTTAAGCCGTTCCCCCTCGGTGACCACGAGTTCGAGAGACACAACCTCCAGTCGGTCGCCCCAGCCTTTCTCCTGCTGGCATAGGAGTTCGGCCACGCGAGGCTCGTCGTCGAGGGCGACCAGCCACGCCTCGAAGTCCTTCACCGGCAGTTGGCGCACGAAGACCTTCTCTGGCACGCCGCCTTCAAGGTTGACGGTGAAATGCTGGCCACCCCGAAGGGTTTCGGCCTTGGTGGGTTCAGGAATTGCGCTCATGGAATATCAACCGACGGCGGGCAACGGGGGAATGGAACCTGGTGGGGCGGCAACGGCGTGCCGGGCGTACGGCCCACCGGCTCGGGCAATGGCGCAGGAGGATTGCAGATCGCGCAGGGCGGCGTTGATCAGGCCCATGACTTCGCCGTTCCTCACCAGCACCTCGGAATGAGCGCGGAGCATCGACTTCGCGTCCTCGGATTGCTGGTGGATGATGGTCCGCAGCTCATCAGAGAAACGCTCCGAGAGCTTCACCCGCTCGGCGTTCAGGGTGGCGATCTCGGCCTGCATCAGCTTCATGTCCTCGCGCGAGAGCCCGAACGCCTTGGCGTTCTGGCTCGCCATCCAGCGGGCCGCCATGACGGCGCCGACGATGAACACGATCAGGAGGGCGACGAACCACCAGCGGTCGCTTTTCGTCGACGCCTTGTCGGCCAGCGAGAGCAGGTCGAGAGCCGTCATGCTGTCGTTGGTCATTCCGACAGCTTCCAGTGGGGTTTCTGGAGCTGCTCGGCGACGAACTTGTCCCAGGCAGCCTCCTCGGCGGGGGTGAGTTCCGCGTGACGCTTCCGTTCCTCGATAATCTGGATGCCCTTCTCCATGAGGGTGGAAGCGGCGGTGATCGCGGCGATGATGGTGATCGGGTCCATACGGTTCAGGCTTGGGGGTGGGTCATTGCGCGGGGTTTCCGGCCTTGGCATACGCCGCATTGGCCGTTGCCTGCGGCAGGTATTTTAACGACTGGATCATCGCGGAGTTCAGGGTGGCGACCCACGTCCCCAGCGCCGCCTTGTTCTCCGCCGTCCGGTTCGCCTTGTACGCTCGCAGCACCTCCTCGGCGGATTTCAGGTAACCGGGGAAATGGGCGCGCAGGTCGTCCGCAACGGCGGTCACGTCCTTGCCCGCCTGCGGCCGGTTCGCGAGTTCCCATTCGAGGAAACCGTCGACCACATAGAAGGCGCTCCGTAGGTCCTTCTCCGCCTCGACGACGAAGGCCTCGCTTCCGGGGGCGACCTGGGACGAGGCGCAGCCGGTGAGACCACCGGAGGTCACCGAGAGCGCCAGGCACGCGATAGCGAGCGCCATCAGGAGGGAACGAGCGGTTTTCATGGTCAGGTTTTCAAGGGTTCGGGCGGGTTGTTGTCGAACGCGGTCGCGGCGGCCGGCGCCACGGGTTGCGCCGTCAGAGCGGAGAACGTCAACACCGTGACGCCCAGTTCCACGTTGCCGACGGTCAGGTGAATCCAGGCAACGGCGTTGAAGCCACTGCCGGCGGTGACGTGGACGGTC
>JBBQIU010000603.1:0-3296 GCA_038325245.1 Verrucomicrobiota bacterium | reverse complement strand
GGCGACGTTGGCGGCGGCGGCGGCGGCGGTTTGGTCCGGGGAGAGGGTGGCAGGGTTGCGGAGGAGAGGGTGGTTGAGCAGACGCTCCAGGTCGGCGGCCGTGACGGATCGGTATTTGACGTCGGGGAACTCTGGAAGGCGCACCTCGGTGCCGTCGTGGTTTCGACGTCGGATATAGAGGTGTGGAGGCGAGATGCGAAGGAGCACGCCCGGCTGGAAGAGATCGCATTTCTCGTGGTCCTGGAGGAGGTCCAGTTTCTCCTGGGACAGGTGTCCCTTAATCTCGAAGCGAGTGCCCGCACGGACTATCGAGAAGTGAATGTCGAAGCCGGTGGAGGCGGCCGAGTTTTCCCGGACCTCGATGGCATTGTGGGACAATGTGGTCGGAAGAGGGGCGAAATGCTGATTGAGGAAGTCCTCGAGGCGACGGGCGCCATCGGCGTCGTTTTCAAAGCGGACACCGTCGAGTTCGATGTAGCGCTGCAACGGGTCGATATGGATGGACCTGGGTTGGCGCATCCAGCCGTCGACGGCGAGGTGGGCAAGGCCGCGGAGTCCGGTTTCGGTATGTTCGGAGCCGCGGAAGGCTTCGACGAGGATATGGGACAGGTGATCGAGTCGGACCCGGAAAGGTGGATGATGGGCTTCTGGATGATGGGAGGCGGGTTCCCGTGTGGGCGCGGGAGGGGTGTGGGTGGTTGGTAGATGCTTCCTGTTGAGCTGCTCCTCGAGGGCCAGGGCGGCGTGGGCGTCCGTGGGATGGAACGTCTGGCCGTTGTAGTCGACGGTGCCGTCGGGATGAACGGCGAAGGATTGTGGGGCTTCGATGATGCCGCGGGTGGCCCATTTGAAATGATCCAGCTGGATCCAGCCTTTGCCGGGAAAGAGCGTGACGCGATCAGAGCCGAACGAGAGGCCGAAGAGCGGCGGTTGAGCGTTGGGACCGGTTTCGATGTCGACGGAGATCCGCCGACCTGGGGAGGGATGGGATTCGGGCATAACCAGGAGACAGAGGGGAATGGTAGGCGATGTGGCGGTGGGTCTCAAGGCGAGCAGGGGAGGTTGGGGGGAGTGCCGCGCGGCGTCCCGTGCATCTCCGGCTTTTCCGTTGATCTCCGGTTCTGGAAGCGTGTATCAGCTCGGGAGTCTCAATCTTAATCTTAATCTTAATCTTAATCGGCCATGCTCAGTGAATGGGACAATTGGGATTAGGATTAAGACTAGGAGGGAAATTCACAGATCACCAACGACTCGGGAATGCACCCTGCGGCGGTTTTGGGTTTAAATAGGATTTGTTCTTCCGACGCGGGTTCGATAGACGGGGCGACTCGAATGGCGTCCACATGGAATGGGTTGGCTGAGAAACGCATGGCGGTCATCGCGTTGGCGCTTTTCCTGCTGGACCAGTTGACGAAGTGGGCCGTCGTGGGGCGCCTGGCGCTGGGGGACGAGCGGGTGGTTCTGCCGGGATTCTTTCGGTGGGTGCATTGGGGCAACACCGGTGCCGCCTGGAGTCTTTTTCACGGGAACAACCACTTGCTGGCGCTGGTGTCGTTTGCGGCGTTGGGGGTGCTCTTCATGGCGAGGCGCCATTTCGAGGCCGAGCGGTTACCGGGGCAGGTGGCGCTGGGCCTGGTGTTCGGGGGAATCCTGGGCAACCTGGCGGACCGCTTGATGCACGGGCACGTGGTGGATTTCCTCTACTTCCACGTGATCCGGCGGGACGGGATGGAAGTCGGATTTCCCGCGTTCAACGTCGCAGACGCGGCGATCTGCACTGGGGTGGGGATCATCTTCCTCCTCTCCTGGACGGCTCGGCCGGAAGGGGAGGGATTGGTTCCATCGGAGGGGACTGAAACGAACTCCCCAACGCGGGGGGGGCGGGTCGGGGAGGGCCAGGAGGCAAAGGTGGGGCGTATCGCCGGGCCGCCGGCGTGATGAGTCAGAGGAGCAGTTCCGCGATCTGAACGGCATTCAGCGCAGCGCCCTTGAGCAGTTGATCCCCGGCGACCCAGAAGGCGAGTCCGTTGTCGAGGGCGCAGTCCATGCGGATGCGGCCGACCTGGCAGTTGTACTTCTCGGTGACGTAGAGGGGGAGGGGGTATTCGTTCTTGGCGGGATTATCGACGACATCGATTCCCGGGGCCTGAGAGAGGACGGCGCGGGCGGCGTCGGGCGTGATCAGCTTTTCGAACTCCGCGGAGATGGCGATCGAATGGGCGCGGTAAACCGGGACGCGGACGCAGGTGATGCTCGCGCGGAGGCCGGGGTGGTGCATGATTTTCCGACCCTCGTTCTGGAGCTTCATTTCCTCCTTGGTGTAGCCGTCGGGGAGGAAGGAGTCGACGTGGGGGAGGACATTGAAGGCGATCTGGTGGGGGTACACGTCGCGGGTGGCGGGTTGGCCCGCGGCGAGTTCGCGGATCTGACGGTCGAGTTCCTCGATGGCTTTCTGTCCGGTGCCGGAGACCGCCTGGTAGGAGGCGGCGAAGACGCGTGTCACGCCGAACGCCTTATGGAGGGGGTAGAGGGCCATCAGCGTGATGGCGGTGGTGCAATTGGGATTGGCGATGATGCCCTTGTGTTCCCGGACATCAGCCGGGTTGATTTCGGGGATGACGAGCGGGACGGAATCGTCCATGCGGAAGGCGCTCGAATTGTCGATCACGACGCAGCCGGCCTGAGCGGCGATGGGGGCGAACTCGCGGGAGATACTGCCACCCGCGCTGAAGAGGGCTATATCCACACCCGCGAAAGAGTCCTTCCGGAGTTCGTGAATGGTGTGGTCCGTGCCGAGGAAGGGCAGAGTTTTGCCCGCGGAGCGGGAGGAGGCGAGCAGGGTGAGCTTGCCGACCGGAAAGCGACGCTTCTCGAGGGTCTTGAGCATTTCGATGCCAACGGCCCCGGTTGCTCCAACCACGGCGACGTGCGGACTCCGATTCATAGGGCCGGCGAGCATACGGTTCGGCCAAGGGGTGTCAAACGCCTCAAAACGGCGCCTCGCAGCCCGGTCAAGGGGGTGGGGTTGGGGCGAGAGCGACGATCTGGCCGAGATGCGGAGGGGAATCGGGCCACGCAACGATGACACGCAGGCGCGCGGCATCCGGTCCGAGGCGGTCTTCCAAGGCGGAGCGTTGAACGATGGCGACCGAGTGGCGCGACGAGGCGCGCAGGTGTTGGGCGGCCTCCTCGAACGAGAGCGCGCGATTCATGGTGCCGAAGAAAAACTGCAGCGCGTACGGCGCGTCGGCGTGACGGAGGCTGGCCGGATCCCACCCGAACCGAACGAAGTGGCT
>JBBQIU010000602.1:0-3297 GCA_038325245.1 Verrucomicrobiota bacterium | reverse complement strand
AGGGCCCAAAGCTTGCCGGGGAAGCTGGAATGGAGGCATGCTGCGCGGACGCAAGCTTCTGAACCTGAATTCCGACATGAACCCCTCCCCTATTCGCGTGGCTGTCACCGGTGCCGCCGGCCAGATTGGTTACTCCCTGCTTTTCCGCATCGCTTCCGGGGCGATGTTTGGGCCGAACCAGCCGGTGATTCTGCATTTGATCGAGATTGAACCGGCGCTGCCGGCGTTGCAGGGCGTGGTGATGGAACTCGACGACTGCGCGTTCCCCCTTCTCAAGGGCGTGGTGCCGACGGCGGATCTGAACGAGGGCTTCAAGGGCGTGAACTGGGCGCTGCTGGTGGGTTCGGTACCGCGCAAGCAGGGCATGGAACGTAAGGACCTGCTCGGCATCAACGGAAAGATCTTCACGGGCCAGGGCCGGGCGATCCAGGCGGGCGCGGCGAGTGACGTGCGAATCCTGGTGGTCGGCAATCCCTGCAACACCAACTGCCTGATCGCGATGAACAACGCCAAGGGGATTCCCGCGGACCGCTGGCTGGCGATGACGCGTCTCGATGAGAACCGGGCGAAGTCCCAACTCGCGAAGAAAGCCAGTGTCGACGTCTCGGCGGTGACAAACCTGGCGGTCTGGGGCAACCACAGCTCGACGATGTTCCCGGATTTCTTCAACGGAAAGATCCACGGACGCCCGTTGACCGACGTGATCGGGCACCACGAATGGCTGCACGGCGAATTTATTCTGACGGTCCAACAGCGCGGGGCGGCGATCATCTAGGCGCGGGGCGCTTCGTCGGCGGCCAGCGCAGCAAACGCGGTGGTCGACACGGTTCGGTCGGTGGTGAACCCGACGCTGGATGGCGATTGGACGAGTGTTTGTGTCTGTTCGGACGGGAGCTATGGGATTGCGCCGGGCCTGATCTGCTCTTTCCCGATCCGCAGCGACGGGAAGAGGCTTGAGGTGGTGCAGGGCCTGCCGATCAACGAATTCGCGAAGGGTAGGATCGACGGGACGGTCAACGAGTTGAAGGAGGAGCGGGAGATGGTGAAGGAACTGATCCCGGCTGCGTGACCGGATAGATTTCTTGTAAGATTTGGGCGGTTTCCTACGTTTCTGTTAGGAGACGCACGACGATGACCGCAGAGGAATTCCGGCAGTTGACCATGGCCCGGCCTTTTGTTCCGTTCCGGGTGCACATGACGGATGGCTCGAGCCATTGGGTGCCGCATCCAGAGTTCGCCTGGGCCTACGGACGTCGGGCCTGGGTGGCGGCGGGGCCCGAAGGTAAAGGGTCGTTGCTCCGGGAAGGTCCCAAGGTGAACATCCTCTACCTGCTGCACGTCGCGCGGGTGGAAACGGAAGGCCCGCTGCCGACGGCGGGATCGTGACGCTGGCGCGTTCGTGCGAGGAAAGAGGGAGGGTGTCGCGCGAAGACCCGAAGCTCGCGAAGAGGAAGAAGGAACTTTTTGGGATTGAGTGAGGGCTGAGGGTCGTCAAGGAGGAGTAGTGGCTTCTCCTCATAATCCAAATCCAAATCTTAATCTTAATCTTCCCGCGTTTCGTCGCGCGAAGCCTCCCAGCGTCCGTGTCCCCTCAGCCTTTCAAGCCCCAGCGGATTATCTCGGTCAACTTGGGCAGTTTCCCTTGCATGAGGATGCCGACGCGGAAGATCCGCCCGGCCACCCAAACCGTGAAGGCGGTGGTGGCGACGACGCCCGCGAGCCCGGCCCAGGCCTGCCAGGCGGGGACGCCGGCTGGGGAACTGAGGCGGAGGACCATCATGAGGGGGGTGAACGGGGGGAACAGCGAAAGGGCCGTGGCGAACGTGCTGTTGGGCTCCTTGATCACCGGCATCATAATCATGACGGGCAGGATCAGGGGCATCATGACGGGCAATTGAAGGTGCTGGGCGTCCTTCGCGTCGCTGCACGCTGATCCCAGCGCGACCGCCACCGAGCCGTACATCAGGACGGCGGAGATTCCGAACGCGGCGAACCAAGGGAAAAGCCAAAAGGGCACGGCGCCGGTGGCGGCGAAAGATCCCACCGCAACCGACGCGGCGCCTCCGTAGACGATCATGGCGGTGAGGGTGACGCCCACTCCGCCGAGCAGCTTTCCGGCCATGATCTCCCAGGGCGAAGCGCAGCCGAGCAGGACTTCGGCAATGCGTTGGGACTTCTCCTCCACCACGCTCTGAAGGAGGGGCATCGAGCCTATCATGACGAGCATCATCATCGCCATGATCGCCACCAGGGGGACGCCGACGGAGGCGAGTTGGTTTTCCTTCCGGGCAGCCTTCACCGCGCCGGTCGCCTTGTCCTTGGAGGGGAGCGTCATTCCCTGGACGCCGATCCACGCGTTCATCGCGCTGAGCTGGGCCGGTTCGATTCCGGCGGCGGCGAATCGGCGCCGACGGAGTTCATCGTTGATGACCCGTTCAATCCAACCGCGTGTCTCGTCCATCGCGGAACTCTGGGCGTAGTACCGGATCATCGCGTCGGATTGGTTGGTCGAGGGTTCGAAGACTGCCGGGCTGATCTCAACGAAGGCATGGAGGCTGCCGGCGCGGACGCGGTCCGCGAGTTCCAGGCGCTGCTTTTCCAAGGCGTCGGTCATGGGGGAATCGAACTCGATGCGAAATTCGGGTCCGCTGCGGGGCTTCGCGGGGGTGGACGTGTTCCGGGCCTTGGCGGCGTCGATCACGGGGCCTTCGAGAGTGCCCGACGGATCGAGGACCAGCAGCCGGCGTTCGCTGGGCTCGACGTGCTTCATGACCGGTATCGCCAGGAGACCGCCGCACATCATAATGGGTGCGAGGATGAGGCCGACGAGGAAGCCCTTGGTGAAGACGGCGGCGATGTAATCGCGCCGTGCGATGCGCAGGATTCGGTACATGGGGTGGTTCAGCCCGGTTGGGAAAATCCCGCGATGCGGACGAAGATGTCGTGAAGGGACGGTTGGGTGACCTCGAAGCTCTCGACGCGTCCCGCGACGACGAGATCGCGGAGAAGATCCTGCGGGTCGGTGCCCGGGTGGAGCCGTAACTCCCGGCGCTGCCCGAGGTCACGGACCGATTCTACTCCACTGAGACGGGACAGGGCGGCGGCATCGATGGGGGTTCGAACGCGGACGGTGTCCGTGCCGTAGTGGGCCTTGATCCCGGTGAGGGTTCCGTCGAGGACCTTTCGTCCGCGGAAGATCATGAACACGAAGTCACACATCTGTTCAGCCAGCTCCATGTCGTGCGTGCTCAGGATCACGGTGGTTCCCTGCCGGCGTAGATCGAGGATGGCCGAGCG
>JBBQIU010000601.1:0-3299 GCA_038325245.1 Verrucomicrobiota bacterium | reverse complement strand
CTGGGTCGTCAGCAACTCCCGCGTCTCCTGCTCGTTCAATCCGGTTCCGAAGCCCTCCTTGGCCAGGCCGACGTCTCGAACACGCTCAATCTGCGCCCACAACGCGTCCAAGGAGGGCTTCGTCACTTGAACTGTCGGGGGGAGCGTCACCGAGCCCGCAAATTCCATGAGAACCTTCAAACCCGGCGTTTCCTGGAAGTGCCATTCCTCGGTCAACTCCGGCGGACGTTTCCTGGATTTCCCCAACAGCACCCTCGCCAGGACTCCCGCCGCCCCCCCGAATGCACCCAGGATATAAAGCGGAACGCGCCGCTCCAGGTTGGCCAAAGCCTCCTCGAAGATTCCCGGGAGGAACCCTTAGTACCCGGCAATCCGGCCTCCCATCACCACCCTCGCCACCACACCCGGAATCACCTCGGGCTCCACCGCTCCAGGCACCATAATCGACCGTCGCTCGAGCATCAGGCGCCGCGTCGCGCCCGTCGCCACAGCCTCGTGCAGCAACACCCGGCTCGAAGACGAGGCCACCTCGGAGTCAGACACCCATTCCTTCCCCGGAAACCCCGCATGCCCCTGGTCGATCCGCACGATCCGGCAGCAATGAACCCAGCGCGCCTCAATGCCCGGCGTGATCTCCAGGTAGTTCGGCCAGGCCGAGTGGTTGTACAACATTCCCAAAGGCATCACCCCCCTGGTCTCCGACTCCCTCGCCGAAACCGACACATCCGCCACCTCCGCGCTGAGCAGGCGCAGGAGTTCGTACGTGAAGTTGTCTTCCTCGTTTCTCCAATGCCCGCCATAGGCGAAACTCGCCCCGTGCCTCAAAAGTCCCCGTACCAACCGCGTCAGCAGTTCGTTCAAGTGCTCCAGTCCCAATCCACGCGCCAATAGGTTCGCTCGCTGGTAGGAAATCCCCAGCGCCACAACCCACGGCTCCGATACCTTTGCCTTCATGAAACCTCCTCCTCGAAGCTGCGGAATCGGACTCCCGGGAAATAGTCCTCCAGCAACCCCAATTCCATCCCCGAAAGTCCGCGCCCCGGAAAAAACACGGTGCGGCCCTCCCGCGATCGAAGTTCCGGAATTCCAAGCAGGGTGATCGGATCCGGCGCCCAGTTGAGGATCACCTGCCCAGGCCGGTCTGTGATCGTGCAACCCACCGCCCGATGATAGGCCGCGAGCAACACATCCCGCAGCAGTGTCGTCACCACCCTTTCCTCGTGCCCCGCCGTCTCGCCCGACTCCCAACCGATCACCGGGGCATTCCCCAACTCCGGAATTCCCCAGGTATGCTTCCCACCGTCCATCGCCTCCACCACCAGCGTCGGACTGAGCCTCCAATGCTGCGACTGACGCCCCTTCTCAGGCGCCTCGAGTCGAGGCCGCCGGAACAACGCGATCTCCCGTCGACACCATGGCCGGCTTGCATACCGCGCACTCCGCACCGCCACCAGCGCCGCCGTCTCCTCCTCCCTCAGGGCGTGGTCCAAAACGCGGGCGAATGTCGAACTCGTCGGGATGTCATTCTCATCATAGAAGGCCGCCATCTGCGTCTGGCTGTAAATGTAGTCCCTCAGCCGCTTCGCCGGCACCGTTCCGTCTTCCTTGGCGTGACTCAGGAAAATCCGGATCTTCGGCGGCATGCCGTCCCGTTCCATCCCCGAGGATCTACCCGGTCGCCGGCGGCCGAAGTAGAGACGACAAAACGCTTCCGTCAGTTGCTTCAGCAGGGATTGCTCCACCACCCGCCCCGCCGGATCGGTCGTCCGCGTGTCGGCAGGCACGGGGATCCCCGATGGCCGAAGAAAATTCAGTTCGCGCAGGCGTCCCGGAACATTGAACGCCGTCGAATCCATCGCGACCGGCACGAATTCCCGCGCCACACCCTTTGGAAGCCCCACCTTCCCGGCTCCCAAGAGCTCCAACCAGTGCCTCCACGACGCGTCGGCAACCATGTTTTCCTCGATCAGGACGAGAATCACCTGAAGGTTGCTCGCCCGGCATCCCATCCCCACCGATGACAATCCGGCCCGCCGTTCTCCAGGAAGTGGCAACGGTAATCGGGCCGCCGGCATCTCCGGCGACGGCAGGCTTCGAAAAAACACCTGCGGACCACCGCCTCCCTCGGGTCTCAGCCAGCGATGCACGGAGCGCCCCAGGAACTCTCCAAATTTGAACTCCGGATGCCAAAGCACGAAAATCTCCGGAATCGGCTGTTTCCTCACGCTCATGGTTCGTCGCCATCTAACGCGACGCCCCCCAACAACCGCAAGCTCACCCACTTTCCCTTTACCCAGCCCGGTGCATCCCCGAGTTGCTGTTGATCCACGCTCCCAAAACCGGAGATCACCGGCACCTTGTGGATGCACCGCACCGCACCCGGCCCCCCGAAAAGCAGGACGCGTCCTTCAATACGGATAACCGATTGCGGAGGGAGGGGATGATGGATTCCCAGGAGTACGCCTCGCCCGTTTTTTCGCCCTTCGGGAGGATGGGTGGACCTGGGAACGCGATCCCGTCCTTCCAAGTCTCTGCGTTCCGTGCGTTCTATGTGGCAAATCCCTCCCCGTCCGGCGCTCATTTCCGTGGCATTCACGTGGGCCTGGACGCCTGCCCGTTTGGACTTAGGCCACAGGGAACGCAGAGAGCGCAGAGAAGGAACCTGGTTTTCGCCAAGCACCTTCAGGTTCTGGACCTCTGATTCTCGAAGCGCGTCCTGCCCTAAAAGCCCCCCCGTAAAAATCATGTTCGGCCCTCCCCCCTCTCTTCTGTAGCCTCCTCCCATGTGTGCCGCACTGCGCGTCGCCGTTATCGGCACCGGGTCCCTCGGCAAGGAACATGCCCGGATCTACGCCGACCTGGCGGCCTCCGGGCACATCGCCCTCGTCGGCGTCTTCGACACCTCTCCCGAAGCCGCCCACGCGGTCGCCGATCGCCTCCACGTCCCCGTCCTGCGTAGTCTCGAACACGCCGCCGAATCCGCCGACGCCTTCAGCATCGTCACCCCCACGTCCAGCCACTTCTCCATCGCCCGCGACCTCCTTCAGCGAGGCCGCCACGTCCTCGTCGAGAAGCCGATGACTGACAACTCCGACGACGCCGGAACCCTCGTCTCCATCGCACGGGCAAATGGCTGCGTCCTTCAAGTCGGTCACGTCGAACGCTTCAATCCCATCTTCCAACGACTCCAGGAAGTCGCCCCCGAGCCTCGCTTCATCGAAGCCCACCGGCTCTCCCCGTTTCCCGCCCGCAGCACCGACGTCGGGGTCGTCCTCGACCTCATGATCCACGACCTCGAC
>JBBQIU010000600.1:0-3301 GCA_038325245.1 Verrucomicrobiota bacterium | reverse complement strand
TGCGGGAGAGGGCCGGGGTGAGGGTCCGCGTGTCGTTCCGCAGTCCAAGGTCCGAATGGGCAGACTACAAACCCTGGAAGCCCTCAATGTGCCCACGGCAATCCCCACTCGCAGATCTCCATCCCAACACCCCACGGCTGCCTTCACCCTGATCGAGATCCTCCTCGCCGTGGCCATCTTCAGTGTGGTCCTGATCGCCATCCACTCCGTCTTTCACGTGGCCCTGCGACTTCGGAACCGATCCGTCCAATCCATCGAAGCCGCCCGCCCCCTTCAGGAAACCCTTTCCATCCTTCGCCGGGATCTGGCCGGAATCGTTCCACCAGGCGGCACATTTGCCGGCCCACTCGAGACCACCCCGATCACTCAGGGAGTCGGCCTTTCGGGCACGCCGATCATCCAGTTCCATACCGCCGTCGGCGTCCTTTCCGAGGATTCCCCCTGGGGCGACATCCTGCGCGTGGCCTACCTCCTCGCCGCCCCCACCAACTCGGAGTCGCAAGGCATGGATCTGGTCCGTTCGGTCACCCGCAACCTGCTCCCTGTGTCCCAGGAAGATGTTGAATCCCAACGCCTCATGGGTGGGGTCGAATCCCTGACGTTCTTTTTCCATGATGGCGCGGCCTGGCAGGCCGTCTGGGATTCGACCAACGAGGTCACCCTTCTCCCCCGTGCCATTAAGGCTCAGATCCAGCTCGTCGTGCTCCGAGACACCATCGCTCCCGTCCGCACCGAACCCATCGAATTGGTCGTCGGACTGCTCGTCCAACCCGCCAGCCCCAACGAGGATGAGTCCTCCACCAACGCCGCATCACCCCCGTCCGGAGGTCGCCCTTGAGGCTCTCCCTCATGCCAGCCGCGCCTCGCTCCACCGGGCAAAAAGGCTCGGTCCTGATCATCGTCCTCTGGGTCGCCTTCGGCCTCGTCGCCGTCACCCTCTACTTCGCCGATTCGATGCGGTTCCAACTCAACGCCAGCGACAATCGGGTCGCCAATCTCGAGGCGGCTCAGGCCGTCGTGGGAGCCGTCCGCTACCTGACGAATGCCTTCACCGCCTACGCGGAACCCGGTTCGCCCCCCGACACAACCCTCTACGAGGCAGAAGACCTCCGCATCGGCGACGCCACGGTCTGGCTCATCGGCCGCGACACCAACCTCTGGCAGAATACCCTCACCCGCCCGTACTTCGGCGTCATCGATGAAGCCTCGAAACTCAATCTCAACACCGTCACGCTGGGGATGCTCGAAGCCCTCCCCTTCATGACCCCCGAGTTCGCCGCCTCCATCATCGACTGGCGCGATACCGACTCCGATCCGATCGAGAACGGTGCCGAAGATTCCCACTACAACCGGCTCAACCCCTCCTACCGGTGCAAGAACGGCCCCTTCGAGAGCATCGAGGAACTCCGCCTCGTTGCCGGCTCCGATCTCGCCCTCCTCTTCGGCGAGGATACCAACCTCAACGGCATCCTGGACCCCAACGAGAATGACGGCAATGCCTCCTATCCCAGCGACAACCAGGACGGGCGCCTCGATCCAGGCCTTCTCGAATACGTCACCATCGCGAGCAGCGAACCGAACACCAACGCCGGCGGCACCAACCGGGTGGATATTTCCAATCCCAGCCAGCCTGCCGTGGCCACCTTGCTCCGGGAACGCTTCGGCCAAGACCGTGCCACACAACTTATTAATCAACTTGGTAACCCAGGACAAATCCAGAGCGTCCTCGAGTTCGGACTGCGTGCCGGAATGAACGCCGATGAACTCGCCCAAATCGAAGGTGACCTGACCGTTACCAACGCGACAACCCTGTACGGACTCATTAACGTCAACACCGCCAGCGCTGAAGTTCTCGCCTGCGTCCCCGGAGTCGGCGTCGACAACGCCCAAAGCCTCGTCACCGCCCGCGCCTCCGCCAGCAACGCCGGCACATCCCTTTACTGGCTCGTCGAAACCCTCGGCCGGGAGGGCGCCATCGACGCCGCCCCATTCCTCACCACACGCGGATACCAGTACACCCTCGACGTCGCCGCCGTCGGCCACCACCAACGCGGCTACCAACGCGTGCGCTACCTTATCGACACGTCCAGCGGCTCTCCGCGCATCGCCTCCCGCCGGGATCTCACACACCTAGGCTGGGCTCTCGGCCGCGAACTCCGAAGCGAACTCCACGAGCGCGCCTCGCAAAACCCATGAGCCCCCCCTGGAGAAGACGCCCCGGCGCCACCGTCCTCGGCCTTGCCGTCGATCGCGAAAGCCTTGAGTTCATCGAATTCCGCCGCACCAACGGCAGTTCCGAAATCCGACGCTCGATCACCATCCCCTTCCCCGCGGCCCCCCTCGCCTCCGACCCCGAGGCCCTCGGCCGAATCCTCCGCAAACAACTCGACGAGGCCGGTATCCGGGAATCCCGCTGTGCCGTCGCCCTGCCCGCCCACGCCGCGATGAGCCTGACTCTTCGCGTGCCGAGTCTTCCCGATGCAGACCGCAAAAGCTTCCTCGAGATCGAGGCCGAACGCGGTTTTCCTCAAAGCCCGGAGAATCTCATCCTCCAGACATCGCTTCTCGAACCAAGACCCGGACACCAGCAGGCCACCCTCCTTGCTTTCGAACGCGGCGCAATCCAGCGCCTTGAAGCCGCTTTGCGGGCCGCCAAACTCAAGCCCATCACGTTCACGCTGGGACTTCCCACCCTCCAACCGCCCTCCTCCCAGGGTTCCCATGCCGTCCTCGCCCTCCTGCCCTCCGGTCCGAATCTTGAACTCCTGATCACCTGCGGCTCCGGCATCGCCGCCTTTCGAGTGCTCGAGGATGCCTTCGCCGCCCAAGGCGAGTCTCCAGACCTCCAACCCGATCTCGACCGAATCCTCCGGGAAATCCGGATTACCCTCGGGCAATTGCCGCCCGAAATCCGCGATACGCTCCAGCGGGTTCGCGTCTTCGGGCCTTCCGAACCCGCGCGCAGCTTCGCCGAGGTTCTGGCTCCCCGCCTCCTCACGACGGGCCTCACCGTGGAGCTTGTCCCAGGTCTCAGCCCCCAGGGAGTCCCGTTCCGACTCCCGACCCACGCGCCTGCCACCCCCGCGCTCGCCGTGGCGGTCGAGGCCGCCGCGGGTCGTCGTCCCCTCTTCGAATTCCTCCCCCCACGCGTCAGCGCCTGGCAGGAGTTCGCCACCCGGTACCCATCCCGACGCCTCGCCTGGGCGGGCGCCGCCGCCTCCTCCGCCGCCGCGATCCTCTGCCTGCTCTTCGGTACCCAGCAAATCTTTCTCTGGCGCGGTCAGTCGCGCTGGGATGCCAT
>JBBQIU010000599.1:0-3305 GCA_038325245.1 Verrucomicrobiota bacterium | reverse complement strand
CCCCACGCCCGGCGTCGAATGCCGAACCCGGGCAATCCACGGATAGACCTTGCCTCCCGGCAATTGCCCCCCTTCCCCAGGCTTCGCGCCCTGGGCCATCTTGATCTGAAGCTCACGGGCGTTCGTGAGGTAAAGGCTCGTCACTCCGAAACGACCCGAAGCCACCTGCTTGATCGCCGAATTCTTCGAGTCGCCCCGGTCGTTCGTCCATGTGTAGCGCTCGGGATCCTCCCCGCCTTCGCCCGTGTTCGACTTCCCGCCGATCCGGTTCATGGCGATCGCGAGGGTCTCGTGCGCCTCGCTGCCAATCGAGCCGTAGCTCATCGCGCCCGACTTGAAGCGCCGCGTGATCGCCTCCACCGACTCGACTTCCTCTATCGGCACGGGCGGTCGGTCCAACTTCAAGTCCAACAGCCCCCGCAGCGTGTAGTACTGCTGCATCTGGTCGTCGACCAGCTTTGAATACTCCTTGAACACCCCGTAGTTCCCCGTGCGCACGGCCTTCTGCAGCTTGTGCACGGTCTGCGGATTGAAGAGATGAATCTCGCCGTCCGATCGCCATTGATACTGGCCCCCGGCCTCCAGCGTATGCCCGTTTACCGGCCGGTCCGGGAATGCGACGGAATGCCGCAATGACACCTCGCGCGCAATTTGCTCGATCCCGATGCCGCCCACGCGCGACGCCGTCCACGTGAAGTACTTGTCGATCACGCCGTTGCTCAGGCCGATCGCCTCGAAGATCTGGGCGCCCCGGTACGATTGGATCGTCGAGATTCCCATCTTTGACGTCACCTTCACCACGCCCTTGGTCACGGCCTTGGTGTAGTTCTTCACCGCCGTCTTGTGCTCGATGTCCTTCAGAAGCCCCTGCCGGATCATGTCGTCCAGGGTCTCATAGGCAAGGTAGGGATTGATCGCGCCACAACCGTACCCAATCAGCAGCGAGAAATGATGCACCTCGCGCGGCTCGGCCGATTCCAATACCACCCCGACCCGCGTCCGCGTGCCTTCCCGAATCAGGTGATGATGCAGCCCCGCCACCGCCAGTAACGCTGGAATCGGCGCCCATTCCCGGTTCACCCCCCGGTCGGACAGCATCAGCACGTTGTACCCGTCTTCGATAGCCTTGTTCGCCGCTTCAAAGAGGTCGTCCAGCGCCTTCTCCATTCCCGCGGCTCCCTCGGCAACCTTGAAGAGAATCGGCAGCGTGATGGAGGTGAAGGCCGGATGATTGAGGTACTTCAGCTTCGCAAATTCATCGTTTGTCAGGATCGGGCTTTTCAGCTCGATCAACTGGCAACTCCGCGGCTCCGGATTCAACAGATCCCGCTCGGAACCGATCGTCGTCTCGGTGGAGAAGATGATCTCCTCACGGATGCAGTCGACGGGAGGGTTGGTGACCTGAGCGAAGAGTTGCTTGAAGTAGTTATAGAGCAGGTGGGGCTTGTCCGAGAGCACTGCCAAGGGCGTGTCCGTCCCCATCGAACCCACCGCCTCCACGCCGTCGCGCGCCATCGGCACCATCAGCACCCGGAGATCCTCAAACGTGTACCCGAACGCCTGCTGCCGTTGCAGCATCGTATCGTGATCCGGCACCGCCACCACCGGTGCCGACGGAAGCGAAGCCAGATCCACCATGTATCGGTTGATCCACTCCCGGTACGGCTGGCCGCGGCAGACCGAATCCTTGATCTCGTCGTCGTCGATGATCCGCCCCTGTTCGGTGTCGATCAGGAACATCCGACCCGGTTGCAGGCGCCCTTTCTGCTTCACCCGTTCCGGCGCGATATCCAGCACGCCCGCCTCGGAAGCCATGACCACCAATCCGTCATGGGTGACGTAATACCGTGACGGACGCAGCCCGTTCCGGTCCAGGCACGCCCCGATCTGCATGCCATTCGTGAAAGCCACCGACGCCGGACCGTCCCACGGCTCCATCAGGCAGGAATGGTATTCGTAGAACGCCTTGCGCTCGTCGCTCATGCTTTCATGACCCACCCACGGCTCGGGGATCATCATCATCATCGCATGCGGCAGCGACCGCCCACTCAACAACAGCAGTTCGAGGCAGTTGTCGAACATGGCCGAATCCGACCCGTTCGGGTTGATGATCGGCAGAATCTTCTTGATGTCGTCCCGACCGCCGAGCGCCGAACTGTTAAACATCGCCTGCCGGGCATGCATCCAGTTGATGTTGCCCCGCAGCGTATTGATCTCGCCGTTGTGCGCGAGATACCGGTACGGATGCGCCCGCTCCCAGCTCGGAAAGGTGTTGGTAGAGAACCGGGAATGGACCAGCGCCAGCGCGGTTTCCATGTCCGGATCCCGCAAATCGGGAACGTACTGGTCGACCTGCCCGGGCATGAGCATGCCCTTATACGAAGTGGTCCGGCAGGACATGCTCGCGACATACCAGAAATGGGTGCCCGGCTCGCCGGCGTTGCGCACTTCCGAATAACCCCGCTTCCGGATGATGAACAGCTTGCGCTCAAATTCCTGGTCCTCCGCGATCCGCCGATTCCGGCCGATGAAACACTGGCGGAAGACCGGCTCGGTCGCCTTGGCGGTCGCGCCGATCATCGAGTTGTCCGTCGGCACCGTGCGCCAGCCCAAGACCTTCTGCCCCTCTTCCCGGATGATCCGCTCAAACCCGCGTTCGCAGAAACGCCGCTGGCGGTTGTCACGCGGCAGGAAAACCATCGCCACGCCATAGTGCCGCACCTCGGGCAGATCGAATCGGTTCTCAGCCGCGACCTTCGTGAAGAATCGATGCGGGATCTGCATCAGGATCCCCGCACCATCCCCCGTGTTAGCCTCGCAACCGCACGCGCCTCGGTGATCCAGGTTCACCAACACCTGGATCCCCTGCTTCACCAAGTCATGGGACTTCTTCCCCTGGATGTTCACCACAAACCCGACTCCGCAGGAGTCGTGCTCGAACCGGGGATCGTAAAGCCCCTGTTGGGGCGGCAATCCATTCCAGCGCGCCTGGAATGGGACAGTCTCTGAGGTCGGGTTCGTCATCTCGCCTACGTCTTCCTGCTCTTCGACGACGTAACGTCGTCAAACTCACCAAACGTCTCAAGCCCGAGCCCGGCGATGCAATCTTTCACTTGGGGAAAATAGAAGAATGCAGCGCCCGATTGTTTGCCGTGAATCTCCCTCATGGTTCCGACCGGTTCCCCTTCCTCGCTCCACCGGCCTTCCTCTCCGCCTTCCTCTCCGCCTCCACCCCACGCGTCTCCTCGCGACGCCAAAGCCGCTCCCGACGCGCCGTCTCCGCTCGCAACAGCGCCTCCGCCGAC
>JBBQIU010000598.1:0-3313 GCA_038325245.1 Verrucomicrobiota bacterium | reverse complement strand
TGGATCCAGAGGTGGGTGGGCGTCTGCGTATAGTACTCCTCGAAGGACCGGCCCGGACCGTCGCGGCGCGGTTCCATGCTGAGGAAGAGGACCCGCCGGCCGTCGGAGAAGAATCCGGCGGGTTGCCAGGTGGCCTGATCGGGGACGTCGAACTCAAGGGGGCGCAAGCCGGACCCGTCGGCATGAATGAGGCAGGTCTTGCCCGCCGACGTGAAGAAGAGGCGGGGAACCGTGGAGGCAGGTCGCGACCGGGGGGCGTGGGAGCAGCCGTTGGCGAGAAGGCCGGCGCCGACCGTGAGATCCAGGCAAAGGTCGGAAAGGAATGCGCGGCGGTTCATGGTGTTCCGCGAGCCTAAGTCGGCAGGTTAAGCCGGGCCAGCGGAGGATTCGGTTCGTGGGTAGCGGCCACGGTTCGCGAACGGCGCATTGGGACCATGAACCGGGGGGAGTTCCCTCACCCGGTTCCGCGTGCGCGGAACCACCCACTCCCACCTGCGCCACGCTCCGGCGGGAGAGGGAGCTGGGAATGGTCGGTTCATGGCGACTCCCCACGGTTCGCGAACCGTCGCACCGCGAACTCGCCACGCGACGTCGTGAAAAGCGTTTCGGCCAGTGGCCCCGGCTGTGGCATGTATCGATTCGGCTTGGTGCGCACGACGGCGAGGGTGGGTACCAGGCCAGGAACCACCTCAATCTGACTGCCCGCCACCCCAACAACCCGCCTTCCGGAGAGGTGCGTGAAATCGGCCAGCGGAATGTCGCTCGTCGCCGCAATCACATCATTCGTCCCGGCATGCTCCCACACCCAGCGCGCCGCCTCCTCGATATCGAGCCGGTCCGCCGCCAGGCGCTGTCCCATGCTGATGCGAACGGCCAGGGCTCCGTTGATGGCGATTCCACCCACGAGAGCGGCGGCCGCGATGGCGCGAAGGACGGGCGTCAGGCGAAATCGCTCCCCGATCGCCTGCGTCCCCGCGTGCCCCCAAATCCACAGGAGCGGCACCAGCACCAGCATCCCTCGATCGCCCAGCCAGTACCACCAGAGGGTATTCTGAAGGAGATACAGCCCCGCGATTCCGGCGACCCATTTGTCCCCTTGTCCCCAGCGACGTTTCAGTCCCCACGCCACCGCCACCATCCCGATCATGCCTATCGCCGCCAACGCGACCTGCATCACGCCGGCGAGGCCCAGGGCGGTCACGGCCGGAAAGTAGCGCGCCCTTGCCCAAAACGGGCAGAGCGCCCCGATCACGTCACGCCCTGTGGCGATCGAGAGCAGGTTGTTCCCGACGTGAAGCGCGTATCCCGCCGGGCCCATCGCGTCCCGAACCACTTCCACAAAAGTCGATGCATACGTCTTCGTTCCTCCCATCGTCCACAGCTTCCATCCCACCACCGCCACCACCACGGGGAGGAACACGGCCAGGACACGGGCCAAGCCCAACCGTCGGGCGTGCCAGAGCACCACGAGCACCGCGCCTCCCACGATCGCCGTGGAGGCGCTTCGCGTCAGGTAGGTCGCGGCAAGCAGAACTCCGATCCCCCAATAGAACGCAGCTCCTCGCGGGCCGGCGCGCCCGAGTAGCACGAGCAGGCCCAGAATCAGTGGCTGCATGAGGCTCTCCGAGAAAAGCCCATTGACCATGATGTGCCAGCAGTTGGAACTGAGGAACAACAGCGTCGACGGCACTGCCCATCGGCCCCCGACGCCCTGCTGTCGGAGGAGTAGATAAGTCAGGGCGCCGGTCAGGCCCGCCAGGAGCCATTGTCCGACGGCGATCCCGTCCAGGCTTCGGGGCCAGCCCCCGCCCAGGCGCCAGCCCACCGCCATGTAGGCGGGAAACAGGGGGGGATAAATGGCGCACCGGGGTTCCCCAATGACGAACGCCTCGCGATAACCGCGTCCCTGGGCCAGGGACTGCGCACCACCAAGGTAGTTGTTTTGGTCGACGGCATGGGCGACGTCCTGCCGGGTCATGACGGCGAGGACGATCCCTATGAGACCCAGAATCAGGGCGATCCACCGGTCCCGGCCCGACACCACGCCCCTGACCGGGCTCTCCTCACAGGCGTCGTTGGACGCGGAGTTCATGCGCCGAGGGCACGACGCACGGCGCCCGCGACGCAGGCCTGCTGTTCCTCGGTGATTTCGGGAAAGATGGGAAGCGACAGGATCCTCGGAGCGAGGGTTTCGGATACCGGAAAGCTTCCGGGCCCTTGACCCAGATCGGCGAAGGCAGGCTGCAGATGCACGGGGGTCGGGTAATGGACCCCGTGAGCCGCGCCGGCCTCATCCAGCGCCTGTTGAACCGCCGCCCGGTTGGACGTTTGAATCACGTACAGATGCCAGACCGGTGTCGCCCAGGGTGCCGCTTCAGGCAAAACCACGGGCACCCCCTTCAATAGGGTCTGATACCGGGCCGCCGCTTCCCGGCGAGCCGAATTCCATCCATCAAGATGGCTCAACTTCACCCGAAGCACCGCGGCCTGGATCGTGTCCAGGCGGCTGTTGATGCCCTTGGTTGGATGCACGTTCTTCGGGTGCTGTCCGTAATTCCGGAAGATCCGGATCCATTCGGCGACCTCCGCGCGGCGTGTGGTGATTCCACCACCGTCCCCGTAGGCGCCGAGGTTCTTGCCGGGATAGAAGCTGAACGATGCGGCGTCGCCGAGACTACCACAGCGACGTCCCTTGTATTCGGCGCCATGGGCCTGGGCCGCGTCCTCCACCACCGCGAGGCCGTGCTTCTTCGCGAGGTCGAGGAGGGGGTCCATGTCCGCCGGTTGGCCGTAGAGATGCACGGGCAGCAACGCCTTCGTGCGCGGGGTGAGGGCCTTGGCCACGGCGGCCGGGTCCATTGTGTAGTACTGGGGATCGACATCCACCAGGACGGGCGTGGCGCCCGCCTGCCAGATTCCAACCACGGTCGCGATGAAGGTGTGGGCGGGCGCGATCACCTCGTCGCCGGGACCGACGTCGAGGGCGCGAAGCGCCACCTGGATTGCATTGCCCCCGTCCGCGACGCCCAGGCAATGCTCGGCGCCACTGTAGGCGGCGAACTCACGCTCAAACTGGGCGAGTTCGTCCCCAAGGATGAAGTCGCCCCGGGCCATGACCCGCTGCACTGCGGCGTCCATCTCGGCCTTGAGGTTCTGGTACTGGGTCTGGATGTCGACGAACGGGATTTTACCGGCTGGAGTGCTCATTTCTGGGTGGGTTCGATGCTGAAAGGGAAGGTGAAGCGCGGACTGCGGGTTTCAGTTCGCCTGGCGCACAATGCGCAGTTTCTTCAGAACCGCCTCGGCCTGGGTG
>JBBQIU010000597.1:0-3314 GCA_038325245.1 Verrucomicrobiota bacterium | reverse complement strand
ACGTCGGGGAGTGCGGGTGCGGGTTTTGGTGGATACTTTTGGTTCACTGGAATTATCGGCGGACTACCTGGCCTCCGTGAATGCGGCGGGCGGAGATTGCCGATGGTTCAATCCGTCGGAATTGGGCCGGTTTACTTACAGGGACCACCGGAAGCTATTGATCGTGGATGACGCGGTGGCGTTCATTGTTGGATTCAACATTGGAGCCTCCTACGACGGCGACGGGGTGGTGTCGGGATGGCACGACCTGGGGGTGGTGGTCCGCGGGGGCTTTGTCGCGCCGCTGGCCCAGGCCTTTTACGGGATGTTCGGAGCCGCGAGCTTCCGTCATAAGCGCCTGGCCCGTTTCCGGCGGCACATGGTTCCGCAACGGATCGCGACGGATGGCGGGGATCTCTTCCTGCTGTCGCCGGGGCGGGGTCGTAATCCGGCACGGGAGGCTTTGGTGGCGGACATAGGGCGAGCCAGGAGGGTGTGCCTGACGACAGCGTACTTCCTCCCGCCACGTCGGCTTCGGGTGGCGTTGACTGCCGCATCCCGTTCGGGCGCAAGGGTTCAAATCCTGCTCCCGGGGAAATCGGATGTCAGGTTGGCGCAGATGGCGGCGCGGGGGCAGTACACTCGGCTGATGCGGGCGGGGGTCGAGATCTATGAGTATCAGCCGGCGGTGCTTCACACGAAACGGTACCTGCTGGATGACGTCGTGTACGTGGGGTCGGCGAACCTTGATCTCCGCAGCTTGAACATCAACTACGAGTTGTTGCTGCGGATCGTGGATAAGTCCCTGGCGGCCGAGGGTCACGCCCGATTCGAGGCAGACCTGGGCAGAAGCCTTCGAATCGAGCCGGGGTTGTGGAGCACGCGGTCGTGGTTCAGCCGATTGACGGAGCGGTTGGCAAGTTTCCTTCTCGTGAGTCTGGATGCGCGGTTTGCGGTCCGGCAATTGTCCCGGCTCCACACGGGCAAGGTGAATCTGAGGGCCTTGAGTCGGAAGACCGGTCGCCGGGTGTCGCCCAGAACGGCGCCCAGGCCCTCGCCCGGGGTCAACGAACCTCCGTGAGACGCGACAGAATCGACTTTTCCTTTGGCTCCGGGGCTTCCACCTTCGTCGGCAGCAATGGATTCCAAGCAGTTGGCCCTGGAGTGCCGGATTCTCGCAGATAACAGGAAGGGCGAAAATATCGTGATCCTGGATATGCGGAAACTCCCGGGCGTGTCGGATTTCATGGTCGTATGCACAGGGACGAGCGAGCCACACCTTCGAGCGGTGGAGGAAGAGATCACGAGGAAGCTGCGTGACGAGCACGGGTTGTTGCCGCGTGCGATCGACGGGACGCGTCACAGCGGATGGATTGTCATCGACTACGTCGACGTGCTGGTCCACGTGATGAAGCAGGAGGCGCGGGAGCGCTACGACCTCGAGGGATTGTGGAACGATGCGCCCCGCGTGCGGGTGAGTGCCGGGATTAAAGCCGTCAAGAAAGCGGTCAAGAAGGCCGTCAAGAAAGCAGCCAAGAAAGCCACGCGCAAAAAGGCGAAGTCGGCCAAGGCTGCGACGGAGAGCGAAGACTGATCCTTCGACGGATCTTCCGCCCCTTTACCGAAGACGGTGGTAAGCCGGGTTGGCGTACTTCTCACGGGCCAGGGTGCGGGCGTTTTGTTCAACGGATTCGTCGGGCACGTACGGCCGCGTGGCGTCGAACAGCGTTACGGGCGCCTGGGCAATCATCACGGACTCCCAGGTTTCCCTGGACGCCGTCGGCGGCGGTTGGACGGAGCCCTGGATGAGAAGCCCAAGCGCGTTGCGGCGCTGGGCCGCTCCCGCAATTTTTCGTCCCGCCCACAGCACGTCGAATTGTTCGTAGCCTTCGAAGCAGGCGCCGTGAACTTCCTTCCGGCAGCAGGGCGCGAGTTCCGCCGGGAAGCCGATGGCGACGAACGCGCGGATCACCCACTCGTGTATGGTGCGGTAGCTGTCGATGGCACGGAAGCGATGCCACGGGTGGCCGGGCGGCACGGTGAGGCTGTACGTCCAATCCCGATCGTGAGGAACGATGCCGCCACCCGTGGGGCGTCGAATCAACGGTCGAAGGCGGGTGCGGGCCTCGACCTCGGCGAGTCGTTGGAAGTACCCAAACGTCGCCGCCGCTTCAGTCCACCCGTAGAGCCGGAGCAACGCGCCGCCTCTCGCGGCGGCCGTGGCGAGGAGCGTTTCGTCCAGCGCCATGTTCCACTCGGCATTTCCAGGGCCCGAATTCAGGACGAGAAGGGGGGAGGGGCTCAAAGGCTTGGAGTGGGCTTTAGAAAGCGGTTGGCGACGGCCGTGTTCTGGATCCGCTGGGACAGAGGTGGAGGATCTCGCAGCCCGCGCAGTCCGGCTTGCGGGCGTCGCACCGTCGGCGTCCGTGCCAGATCAGCAAGTGACTGAAGAGGGTCCAGGATTCCGGCGAGACGAGGCGAAGGAGTTGCTGCTCGATCTTTCCGGGGTCGGTTTCGCGGGTGAATCCCAGACGTTGGGAAAGCCGGGCGACGTGGGTGTCGACGACAATTCCGGAAGCGATGCCGAAGGCAGTGCCGAGGACGACGTTGGCCGTCTTCCGTCCGACGCCCGCGAGTTCGATGAGTTGCTCCAAGGTGCGGGGTACTTCACCGCCATGTTGTTCGACGAGAGTCCGACACGCCGCCTGGATATTGCGCGCCTTGTTCCGGAAAAGTCCGATCCGGCGGATGTCCTGTTCCAGTTCGGCCAGAGGTACGTCGGCGAAGTCGGCGGCGGACCGGTACTTTCGGAAAAGTTCGGCGGTGACGATGTTGACCTGCCTGTCCGTGCACTGGGCGGAAAGGATGGTGGCGATGAGGAGCTCAAGCGGGTGGGCGAAATCGAGCTCACAATGGGCGTCGGGGTACGTCGCGCGCAGGCGAGCGACGACAGCGGCGACGCGGTCATGAAGGGCGGACGCGCTCTCGCGGGCCATGAGCGGGGCGCGGGCTGAATGGGGTCAGTACAACTCCGATCCGGCGTGGGCGTAATTGTTTGGAACGATTGGTGTTCCGACGGCGCCCTCGGGGTATTCAAAAACGCGGCCCTCGAAGTTGCGTATGACGACCCGGTCCCGGTTGTGGCTGAGCACATATTCGGGATTGACGGGCACCTTGCCGCCGCCGCCGGGTGCGTCGATGACGAACTGGGGAACGGCGTAGCCGGTGGTGTGACCGCGCAATCCCTGGATGATCTCGATTCCTTTGCGTACGGAGGAGCGGAGGTGGTCCGACCCCTCGATGAGGTCGCATTGGTAGATGTAGTAAGGACGGAC
>JBBQIU010000596.1:0-3316 GCA_038325245.1 Verrucomicrobiota bacterium | reverse complement strand
GGACTCCACGCTCGACCATGCGGCGGGCGAGCAGGCAATTGCGCGCGAATCCGCCGTCAGTGGGGTTCTCCTTGATCCCGTACATCTCACGGATGTGGGCGGGTTCCGTGGAGAGATCGGTTAATTCCGGAACCGACATCTGCATCTGGTACGCCATTTCGTACTGGGCGATGCGTGTCTGGATTTCGGGATCGCCGAAATCGCGGGCGGCGAGCTCGTTCAGATCGCGGACGCCGTCGAGCATCTGGCGGCGGTTGGTGCGGTCGATGCCGGAGGGATCGGAGAGGTACAGGACGGGATCGCCGGAACCGGAGCGGAAGCGGACACCCTGGTGTTGGGAGGGGAGGAAGCCGGGGCCCCACATGCGCGAGACAAGGGGTTGGTCGGTCTTGTTGCCGCTTCCCTGTGAGATCATGACGACGAAGGCGGGGAGATTTTGATTCTCCGAGCCGATGCCATAGCTGAGCCAGGCCCCGAGGCTGGGACGGCCGGGCTGCTGGGCTCCGGTTTGGATGAAGGTGAACGCGGGGTCATGGTTGATGGCCTCCGTGTTCATCGACTTGATGAGGCAGATATCGTCGGCGATGGATCCGATATTCGGGATGAGTTCGCTCATCCAGGTGCCGGCCTTTCCGTGCTGCTTGAATTCGAACATCGGAGCGACGCAGGGGAAGGAGCTCTGGCCCGAGGTCATTCCCGTGATGCGCTGCCCCATGCGGATCGACGCCGGCAGTTCCTGGCCGTGGACTTTGCGGAGATTGGGTTTGTAGTCGTACAGGTCGATGTGGGAGGGCCCGCCGGACATGAAGAGGAAGATCACCCGTTTGGCCTTGGGCGCGAAGTGGAGGGTGTGCAGCACACCGGGCGTGGCCGGGCCGCCGGTGGCGATGGGGTCGGAGGCGAAGAGCCTCGGATTCAGCAGGGACCCAAGGGCGGCGGTGCCGAGGCCGAGGGCGGTCCGTCGGAAGAAATGGCGGCGGGTGAGGTGGCGATTGAGGTCGGGATCGGGGGGAAGCATGGAATTCTGGTTTAGCCTTTGGTGACCGTCTCATCGAGGTTGAGGATCGTACTCGAAAGGAGGGTCCACGCAGCAAGTTCGGCGGGGTCGAGGGTAAGATCCCGGGGCGCCTCGCCGGCGGAAAGGAGTTCTTCGGCGGCGTTCCGGTTGGCGCGGTAATGGGTCCGCTGTTGTTCGAGAACCCGGAGCAAAATTGCGGTTTCCTGGGCTGTCGGGTTCCGTGCCATTGCGAGGCGGAAGGCCCAGGCGACACGCTCGGCGTCGGTGCCGGTACGATTCATGAGGCGTTCGGCGAGTTTCCGGGACGACTCGATATAGGTCGGGTCGTTGAGCAGCACGAGCGCCTGGAGCGGGGTGTTGGTGCGGGGGCGTCGGACGGTGCAGGTCTCCCGGTCCGGGGCATCGAAGGTCGACATCTGGGGTGGGGGAGAACTGCGCTTCCAGAAGGTGTACATGGAGCGCCGGTAGAGGTCGGCTCCCTTGCTTTGCACGAAGAACTGGGCGGAGAAATTCTTGGAATCCTCGCGCATGGAAAGTTCCTCCCAAAGCCCCTGGGGTTGATAGGGGGACACGGATTTCCCGCCGATCTCGCCGTTCAGGAGGCCGGAAATGGCGAGGGCCTGGTCGCGGATGAACTCGGCTTGGAGACGGAAGCGTGCCCCGCGGCTGAGCAGGCGGTTTTCGGGATCCCGTTGGTAAAGGAGGGGATCGGCGCGGGAGGACTGGCGGTAGGTGGCGCTTGTGAGGATCTGGCGTTGGAGTCCCTTGAGATTCCAGCCGGACTCGATGAATTCCCGGGCCAGCCAATCGAGGAGTTCCGGATGGCTGGGCCAGTCTCCCTGGGAACCAAAATCCTCCGCGGTTTTGACCAAGCCGTAGCCGAAGAAGAGTTGCCAGTTCCGGTTGACGGCAACGCGGGCGGTCAGGGGGTGGTTGGGAGCCACGAGCCAACGGGCGAGGCCGAGGCGGTTCGGCGGTTCGCCGGGAGGGAGCGGGGGCAGGGCGGCGGGCGTACCTGCGGAGACTTTCTCGCCAAGTTGGTCGTAGGCGCCGCGCATTCGGATGAATGTATCCCGGGGCTTCGCCATATCACCCATGACCATCGTGCTGGGAATCTGCCGGTCGAACTCATCCCGTTCGTTCCTCGCGGTGGCGACGGTCTCCTTCAGTTTCCTGTATTCCGGGGAGACCTTCTCGCGGAAGTGCCGTCGGATCCTGGCCTGTTGATCGGGGGATCGGTTGGAGGTGGCGGTGGCGAGGAGCGTCTGGATCTCGGTGGGCAGGGGGCTGGATGGATGGGGTTTGGGGGAATCGGTCACGGCAAGGCGGAAGCGTCCGATCGCGTGCTGTGGAAAGGTGGAGTGAAATCCGAGGGTGATCGTCAGGAATCCTGCCTGGGCGATCTGGTCGAACTCGAAGACCGCGACGTGCGGCTTCCCGGTGGCGCCGTAGATGGCCCAACCGGTGTCGGGCTTCTCGTCGATGGCATGGGCGACCGGGTAACCGTCCTGACTGTAGTCGGCGGATGCTGCCTTGATGGGGAGCGGATTGGAGGTGTCGGTGACGGCGGCGCGGGTGAGAACGAAGTTGCCATTCTCGGACCTCCCCGGGCCCTCGCCGTGCTGGGATGAGTCGGGAAGGACCTCGAGACGGATTGCCGTCGCGGCGGTCAGGGGGTTCTCCAAGACGAGGGTGTAGGTGTCCTGCACGGGATTGGTCCCCGAGACGAGGGAGGACCCGTCCTGCTGAATTTGGAACCTGGCCCCGCCGGCACTCACGGATTCTGAAAGGCTGGCGACGAGCCAGGTGGGGGAAGATTCCGGGGCGAATCTCGATTCCCAGGCTTCCTGAGCGGCGTCGATTTCGGGGAGCGGTTCCTGGAGACGCTTCTCGGCATCGGCGAGGACGCGGTTCAGCTCTGCGAGGCGGCGCTCCTGTTCGGGCGAGGGCAGGCGCAGGACAGGGGAGGCATTCCCCTTGTTTCCGTCCAGCCCGCTTTCCGGGACATTGTTGAAGAAGGCGAGGAAGCGGTAGTAGTCCGCCTTCGAGAGCGGGTCGAATTTATGGTCGTGGCACTGGGAGCACGCCATCGTGAGGCCGAGCCAGACGGTCGCCGTGGTGTTCACGCGGTCGACAAGGTAGGCGTAGTGGTATTCGTCCGCGATCGCCCCGCCCTCGTAATTGATCATGTGATTGCGGTTGAAGCCGCTGGCGATCTTCTGGTCGAGCGTGGCGTTCGGCAACAGGTCGCCGGCCAGTTGTTCGATCGTGAACTGGTCGTAAGGCTTGTTCTGGTGG
>JBBQIU010000595.1:0-3316 GCA_038325245.1 Verrucomicrobiota bacterium | reverse complement strand
TGGAGACCCGTTGCGACTCAAAAACGGGTTGATCGAACTGCCACAAGTCCGCCGAAGACACACCGCCGAAAGGCACTGGAGACGTCCATCGGGAGAGGGACGGTGTACTCGCGGAAGTTCTGGTCCGCCGAAGACACACCGCCGAAAGGCACTGGAGACGTTCTCCCCCGCCCGTGCTGCCCGTTCTGATTCAAAAGTCCGCCGAAGACACACCGCCGAAAGGCACTGGAGACCCGGAACTTCAATCGGCGTCGCAGCTGGCGCTGATGCGGTCCGCCGAAGACACACCGCCGAAAGGCACTGGAGACGGGGCGCCCCGGGCTGTGGGCGCCACGCTCGAAGTCGGTCCGCCGAAGACACACCGCCGAAAGGCACTGGAGACCGATCGACGTAGTCGACGGTTCCGCGACACGCCGTCCCGTCCGCCGAAGACACACCGCCGAAAGGCACTGGTGACCAACCGTAGTTACTAACATGAAACTTGAAATCAGTGAGACGCAATGAGGCAAATCCCGACAATTGACATCTGGCTCGGTGACCGGAAGGGTGCCGCGAGGGTGAGGTAACTCCGGGTGATGGTGGCGGGAGGTTGGTATCACGTGGTGAACTGGCGCAACCGGAGGGAGCCCATCTTTCGGACGGATACGGATCGACGACGGTTCCTTGGACGGCTGGCGGAACTGCCCGAGCGGTTCCGGATCAAGGTCCTATTCCCGTGCCTCTCCGAACTTCACGAAAAGCACCAGGCCAAGCTCCTCAACCGCCGATGTCGCTTGTTGGGCATCAAGGTCGTCACCCTGCACTCGTACCGCTACGCCTGGGCCTGCGCGCGAGGGTCTGCAGCTACTCCGAGCGCTTCGCCCAGGCGGCGCTTCGTCACAACAGCAAGGCCATCCCCGTAAGCGGTAAGCCGGGTGCGTCTGTTTGGGTAGCGAATGGCGTTGGTAAGGTGGGAGGGTGAGCAACGAACGAAATGGCTCGGGATTGGCGGACTTCCGCCGGGAGTTGCTGGGATGAACGGGCCATGCACCCGGCTTACTGCTCTCTGAACGCCCCTGATCCGGCGACTTGGTGGCGTGCCACAATGCTCCATAAGGGAGTTGGTTCCCCAATTCGCCTCATCCGGCTTTTGACTGGCTTTGTTGGACAAATTTCGCAGCGTCAACGATCGAACCCGGCGGTTCGCGATGATCGCGCACCAGAGGGCGATCGAGGAAAGGATTCCATGCCAGAACGCTGGTTATCCGTGGACGAAATCGCAGCGCATCTCGGTGTCAATCCGGACACGATCTATAAGTGGATCACCCGCAAGCGCATGCCCGCGCACAAGGTGGGTAAGCTCTGGAAGTTCCTCGCTTCGGAGATCGACGGGTGGGTCAAGGGCGGGCTCGCGGGTGATGACGCCAGCGGCGAGTCATAACCTCCCGCCAAGGGGAAGAAGACGACGAAATCGTAGCCGGTTGCGCCAGCAGACCCCACCCGCACATGTCGCCGCAGCGTTGGAAAACCATCACGCCCTCCCAATCCGCTTGGGAGTCTGAGGCGTTGGAGTACCTGCGGGCGGGATTGCCCGACCACGAACCGTACAGGGCGTGGTCGAACTTCGAGTTCCTCGCCGACGACGGAACGATCAACGAAATCGACGCCCTGGTGCTGACCCCGATGGGGTTTTTCCTGGTCGAGATTAAGAGTCGTCCCGGCATTCTCACTGGGGACGTCCACACTTGGACCTGGACCACCGGCGGGCTCCGGTTCACCTACGACAACCCGCTCTTCCTCGCCAATCGCAAGGCTCGCAAGCTGGTTTCGCTCCTTCGTCGGCAAAAGGCGGCGGCCAAGGCGTCGATTCCGTATCTCGAAGCGGTCGTGTTTTGTTCCGCCACGGACCTCCAGAACCGTTTGGCAGGGGCCGGGCGAACGAATGTGTTTCTCCGGGACTCGGAGAAATCGCCCGGAATCCTTCAGGCGCTCATCAACCGCACAGGCCTGGGTCAGGAACGCAACAACGTGCAACGCCTCGACAGACCGGCCGCTCGCACGGTCTTTCGGGCCCTGGAGGAGGCGGGCATCCGTCCGACCCAGAAGTCCCGGCGGGTGGCTGATTTCGAGCTCAAAGAAATCTTCAACGAAAGCCCGGTCGGCTTGTTTCAGGATTGCATTGCCGCCCACGTCAATCTGCCCGACACGCGACGCATCGTTCGCCTTTACCCGATTGCCCCACACCTGCCCGCCGAGGAACGTACGGCTCTCCAGCGGGCGGCGGAGAGGGAATTCATTTCGCTCCAGGACCTGCTGCATCCGGGGATCGTCCTCGCGCAGACGTTCACCCAGCACGAGCTTGGACCGGCACTGGTTTTCAGAATTCCGACCGGCGCCCAACGCCTGGACCACTACATGGCGCAGCGGGCGGATCGATTGACGGTCACCACCCGTCTCGAATGCGTGCGGCAGATCGGTGAAGCCCTTCTGTTTGCGCACCACCACCGCTTGGTCCATCGAGCGCTTAGTCCCCAGAGCATCCTCGTGCGCAATCCCGAAGCTCCCGTTCCTCAGCTCCAGATCCTGAACTGGCAATTGGCCCGCCGTTCGAGTGCCACCACCACGGCCGGAGGCACCCGGGTCACCGCAACCCTCCACGCCGAGCAGTTCGTGGAAGATTCGTCCACCGTTTATCTCTCGCCCGAAGCCCAGCGCGACCCGTTCTGCGATGCCCTGAGCCAGGATGTTTTCAGCCTCGGAGCGCTGCGACTTCCTCCAACGTTTCGGCACGGACCTCATTGATGCCGTCGTGGAACTGGAACGTATGGGCGTGGCCCACCGCGACATCAAGCCGGAGAACATCGGCATCCGGCAGCGCGGCAAGTAGTCCGAGCAGCACTTGGCGCTGTTAGATTTCTCCCTGTCCCACATCTCGGCGGAGAACATCCGCTGTGGAACGACCGCTTACCTCGACCCCTTCCTCCGCCTGCGAAAGCCCATCCGCTGGGATCTTCAGGCGGAGCGCTTCGCGGTGGGCATGACGCTTTACGAGATGGCCACAGGCGACCTGTCCACCAGGGGCGACGGCAAAAGCGACCCCGCGGCCTGGTCTGCGTCAGCGCTCACTGAAATGGATCCACCTGTGCTCACGAAAATGAAGCCACTCGCCGAGAACCCATTTCCATTTCCAAGTAGCTGTTCCAACGGTTTAGGGTGGCTCAATGTGAATGAGCTTGTGGTGTTTGGTTCCGGAATCGTGTTTTGCTGATTCGTATTTAATGGATTGCGCGGCAATTGGTTACAATAAGTGTTGAAAGCGTATGCGCCTATTAGGCCA
>JBBQIU010000594.1:0-3318 GCA_038325245.1 Verrucomicrobiota bacterium | reverse complement strand
AAGTATCCTGCAAGACTCTCTGAATCCCGCGGGACCCGTGCGCGCTGTAGGCTTGGCCGAGGACGGCGGCGTCGGGTTTGTCGGGGGATTCTTTTCCCTTCTCGACCCGATTCTGCGGGCTGGAATCGCGGCCATTCGCGTGGGAGACGGGGCGATCCTTCCCTTCGACGCGCAACTTCAGCTCTCGGTCAGCAACTCTCGCCCTTCCGTCAATTCCCTGACACTCCACGAGGGCGTGCTTTATGCCGGTGGCCTCTTCGAAGTTGCCGGTTCAAGCCCGAGGACCAACCTCGTCGCGCTGGCCCTTGACACCGGCACCGCCCTGGACTGGAACGCCGAGGCGAATGGCGAGGTCCAGACCGTCTTCGCCCACGGCACAAACCTCTTCGTATCCGGTCAATTCACGTCCCTCGGAGGCGCCAGCCGCACGAACGCCGGCTCCGTTTCCCTCGAAGACGGCACCGCCTCCACCTGGGCGCCCCACCCCAACACCACGATCGAGTCCTTCTCAGCCGGCACCAACGGCGTGCTCTACCTGGGCGGAAGCTTCACGTCCATTGCCGGCCAGGCTCGCGGACGCCTCGCAGCCTTCAGCCTCGAGACCGGCGCGATCCTTCCGTGGGATCCCTTCGCAAGCGGCCCCATCGACGTCGTCCTCGCCTCCGGTGATGTGATCTTCGCCGGTGGTACCTTCGTCAGCATCGGCGGGGAACTGCGCACCAATCTCGCCGCCCTGACGCCCGAAATCGGCAACGCGACCGAGTGGTCCGCGAGTATCCTCGGCCGGGTGCGCGTTATCGAACCCGTGGGCGACCAACTCCTCATCGGCGGTGACTTCACCCGGGTCGGGGAAGTCATCCGCAATCGGGTCGCCCTCCTGACGCTCACAAACGGCGCGGTTCAACCCTGGAGCCCGCTCGTCTCAGGAAGCGTCCACGGGATCGGCGCCGCTGGGGACGAGGTGGTTGCCGTTGGTGATTTCACCAGCGTTTCAAGCGCTGTTCATCTGGGAATGGCCGCCTTCCGTCCGGAGGGCTATGCCGTCCTCTCGGCTTCGCGCGGTCCCAATCAGGCCGTGAACGTCGAGGTGTTCGCCAACAATGGCGAAGCCATCGCCTTGCAAGGCTCCACCAACTTCGTCGACTGGGTCACCATCCAAAGCAATCGCGTCGTCAATGGCGTCATCCGCTACACGGACAATGCCCCCAACAACGGGACGACGAAGCGCTTCTACCGCACGATCCGCTAGGAACCCGGAAGGCTCCCATGAACCGCGCGTTTATTGGGGGTAGGCGTCCCGCCTGCCAGGCGGTGCCCCAGGACGCGTCCTTCAATACGGATAACCGATTGAGGAGGAAGGCGATGATGGATTCCCAGGAGTACGCCTCGCCCGTTTTTTCGCCCTTCGGAGGGATGGGTGGACCTGGGAAGCCGATCCCGTCCTTCCAAGTCTCTGCGTTCCCTGCGTTCTTTGTGGAAAATCCCTCCCCGTCCGGCGCTCAGGTCCGTCGCATTCACGGGGGCCTGGAGGCCTGCCCGTTTGGACTTAGGCCACAGGGAACGCAGAGAGCGCAGAGAAGGAACCTGGTTTTCGCCAAACACGTTCAGGTTCTGGACCTCTGATTCTCGAAGGGCGCGTCCTGGCAGTGCCCTCGGCTGGATGTGGTGGCGCCTGTCAGGCGCTTTGGTTCCTGGTCCCAGTGCGCGTCCAAAGTTCCACGGAACCGCTCCGCGGCGCATCAATACCCGGCGGCGTGTCCGTCTTTACGGGACTCGCTGGCCCCGGAATACACCCGGTTCTCCAAGTCGATCCGGATCGCCTGGTAGCCCCCAAACGCGCCGGGCTGTGTCCTCGAAACCTTGTGGCCCATCTTCACCAGGTCCCTGACCGATTCCTCGGGGAATCCATCCTCCAGGTTCACCGTGCCTCCGTCCGTCATCACCTCGCCCGTCGGTTCCGAGGATCCCGTGTGATAAATCCGCGGCGCATCGCCGGCCTCCTGCAAGCCCATTCCGAAATCGATGAGGTTCATCAGGACTTGAACGTGCCCCTGCGGCTGCATATCTCCTCCCATCACCCCGAAGCTGAGCCACGGCTTGCCCTCGCGGGTCACGAATGCCGGAATGATCGTGTGGAACGGCCGTTTGCCGGGCGCAAAACTGTTCGGATGTCCCGCCACCAGAACGAACGCCTCCCCCCGATCCTGCAGCCCGAATCCCAGGCCGTCGGGAACCATCCCTGACCCCATCCCGCGATAGTTGCTCTGGATCAGCGACACCATGTTTCCCGCCGCATCGGCCGTGGTCAGATAGATCGTGTCGCTCTGCTTCAACGCCAGATCGCCCGCGTCGTACCGTGCCTGGGCCCGATCGCTCGAGATCAGCGCCCGGCGCCGGCTTGCATAACCCTTGTCCAGCAGCTCCTTCACCGGGATCCGGCTGAACGCCGGGTCGCCGTAATGGCGCGCCCGGTCCTCGAATGCGACCTTCTTCGCCTCGATGAACAAATGCATCGCCTCCACACTCCCCCACCCCATCGACCGGAGATCGTATCCTTCGAGGAGATTCAGCATCTGCAATACCGAGAGACCCTGACCGTTCGGTGGGATCTCCCAGACATCGTACCCACGGTAATTCGTCGAGATCGGTTCCACCCACTCGCTGGTGTGCGCCGCAAAATCTTCGACTCGGAGGATTCCCCCCTGGCGCTCGAGGAACCCCGCCATCACGCGCGCCGCCTCACCCCGGTAAAAATAGTCGCGACCTTCGCGGGCGATTCGTTCCAACGTTCCTGCCAGCAGCGGGTTTCGGAAAACTTCTCCCGCCCTCGGTGACCGCCCACCGGGCATGAATGTCTCCGCAAAGTTCGGATACTTCTCCAGCAACGTCGCGTTGCGCTCCCAATCCTCCGCGATGACTTCCGTCAGCGGAAAACCTCCTCGGGCGTACCGGATCGCGGGCGCCAGGTTGGTCGTCATCGGCACACGCCCAAACCTGGCGTGCAACTCGATCCAGCCATCCACGCATCCCGGAACGGTCACCGGCAGCGGCCCGTACTTCGGGATCCGTCGGATCCCCTTCTCCAGGAACCACCCCAACTCGACCCCCCGGGCCGAACGCCCACTCGCGTTCAAACCGTGCAAACGGCCTGTCTTCGCATCCCATACCAAGGCAAAGAGGTCCCCGCCCACCCCGCAACTGGTCGGTTCCATGAGACCGAGACACGCATTGGCGGCGATCGCCGCATCCACCGCCGACCCTCCGGCCTGTAGAATCTCCAGCGCCGCCTGCGTCGCCAGGGGATGGCTGGTGCAGGCC
>JBBQIU010000593.1:0-3324 GCA_038325245.1 Verrucomicrobiota bacterium | reverse complement strand
CTTCTCCCTGCGAAGCGTTGCGCTGGAGGGGGCTTCGTCCCGCCGAGACTTCGTGGCACAGCCGATGCGGCCGGATGTGATTATCCAGATGGTCGGGCGGGCCGGGAGGAGGGGCATCGACGAGGTGGGTTGCGTTTTGATCAGTTCGAACGAGATACGGCTTCGTGATGGGCATCCCAGCCAGCTCTCGCGCAGCGGTCTAGTGGATTGGGGGGCGCTGTTGAGTGTGATGTGGGGGGCGTCACAGCAGGGTGAAGATCCCTTTGCGGTGGCTGTCTGTGTTCAAGAGCGGCTGTTCACAAGCAAGCCGATCTACCTCGGGGTGGAGGAGTGTCTCAAACACCCGGAGGCGCCCTGCGGGTTGAAGACGGATTCGGAACGGGCCCGGCACGTGAGGAGCCGGCTGCGGCAGATGCGGAACAGCCGGGGGGAATGGGAGGCTGTGCCCAAGTTTCAGGAGGTTGCGGCGGGATTGGTTTTTGTGGATGCCGAAATCGCGGCGCATCCTCCGGCTCGGGATCCTTCCGGACAAGGTTCGCCGGCGAACTCCGGACCTCCGGAAGTGCAGGAGCGGGAAGAACGGACGGAGGAAGCAGAAGCGGAATTTGTTGCCGGGGAGGAATCGGTTGGCGGCGAAGGTTCGTCCGGCAACGGATCCGAGTCGGGGCCACGCGGCATGGTGCCTGCGCTGACGGTTCAGGCGGCCCTTGAGAAACTGGGTAACGGATGGCTGGTGGGTTTGCAGGATACCGAGCGGGGCCGGGTTTATGGGCGGGGTTTCAAGCTGGCCGATGAGCTGACGGGGGATCGGGTGGCGATGGTGAAATGGGTGCGTCGTTTGACCGGGTGGCAGGGCCGGGTGGCGACCCTGGCCCAATGGGAGGGCGAGATCCGGCCTGCGGTGGAAGCGGCGCTGGAAGCCGAGGGAACGCCCGTCGTTGCGGTCCGGCGACAGCACCAGCGGTTGGTGGCGCACGTAAGCGTGGCACTTCTCAAGATGAAGGTGCCGGTCGATTCGCACGGCATCGCCCTCTGGTGTCCGGTGGAGCGCGAGGTGCGGCAGCCGGATTGTGTCGGATGCGCATGGCAGGCCACATGCCGGCAGTTGTCGCCGGCCGCGGGGACCGCTGCGCTCTGGCGGCGGATGAAGCTCGTTGATGAACACGGGGTGCCGACGCGTCGAGGCCGGCTGGTGGCGGCGCTTTCACAGACGGCGGGTCTGGCAGTCGCGACGGCGCTCGAGGACGAAGGTTATCCCTTGGACGAGTTGGTCTACGATCTCGCCAACCTCGATGCGGGGTTCCGCTTTGCGGGCGAGGACAGCCGATGGGGCGGTCGCCTGGCGGTCGCCTGCCAGACGGCGTACGGGATGATCAACGTGCCCGGCTACCTGGAGAGCGGCCTCCCGCCGCGTTATGGCGCGGGCGCGAACGACGTGGTCCAGTTGGCGCACCGCCATCCGGAGAAGCGGCATCGGGCGGCGACGGAGTTGCTGGGCGAAGGCGACGTGGACCGGTTGATCATCGAATGGCGGAGTCTGCTCCGTCAGATCACGCATGCCCCGGCGATCGAATGGCCGCGGTGGACGGCCTTCCAGGCCCTGGCGAGGGGGATCCTTCATGAAACGGAATCTCCCACGCAGACGGACCTTCCCCCCTTGCCCTATGTGCAGACGAAGCGAGTCGATCACCGGCTCAGCTTCCGGCGGCATTAAGGGCAAAGAATGCCGGCCTACACGACGCGGGTCCAGAGGACCTTGAGGTAGCGGCTTTCGGGGCAGTTCGACAGGACGGGATGGTCGAGGGCCGCTCCGGTTTGTTCGAGGAACTGGAGTTTGCGGGCTTGGCGGTGGGCGGCCTTGATGACGACCTGTTCGAAGTCCTCTTCGGCGAGCATTCCGGAACAGGAACAGGTGACGAAGACTCCTCCCGGTTTCACGAGGGAAATGCCGAGGATGTTGAGGTCTTCGTACTTTCTCCGGCCGCCGTCGGTGTCCTCGCGGTCAAAGACGAGCTTGGGGGGGTCGAGAACGACGACATCCCAGCGTTCCCCGTTCTTCTGCATCTGTCGCGCCCAGGGGAGGGCATCGGCGTGAATCCAGTTGATGCGGGTCTGATTGAGGTTGCCGTTGCGTTTGGCCTGGGCGATGGCGGCTTCGTCCAGGTCGACCCCGGTGACGTCCTCGGCGGCGCCGACGAGCTTGGCGGAAAGGGAGAAGCCGCCGGTGTAGCAGCAGAGATCGAGCACGCGTTTAGCGCGTGTGAATTGGGCGAGCCGTCGGCGGTTGTCGCGCTGGTCGCAAAAGAACCCGGTTTTGTGGCCTTGCTCGAAGTCCACCTCGTAGCGGACGCCGTGTTCGCGAATTTTCACCGAGCGAACGGTCTCGCCCGGAGTCTGGCGCCGGGAGATGCCTTCGAGACGGGCCGCGCGTTCGTCGATCTCCAGGACGGTGCGCTTCGTACCGAGGCGATCGTGGAGGTGCTTGAGCCACTGGGGGAGGCGTTTGTAGACGCCGAGGCTGTGGGTGGAGACGCTGAGGACGTCGCCGAAACGGTCGACGATGAGTCCGCTTAGGGCATCGCCGTCCGAATGAACGACGCGGAAGGCATCGGTGTGCTCGGGAAGGCCGAGGGTGGTCAGGCGGAGGTCGACGGCACGGTCGAGAAGGCGGATGAAATCGTCTTCGGTGAAGGGATCGTGGCCGTGGTAGATGGCCCGGAGGGGGACGCGGGCCTTGGGGTTCCAAAGCCCAGCGCCGAACGGTCGATCGTCCTTGTCGTAGATGGCGACGAGATCGCCGGGTTTGGCGTCGGGCGAGGAGCCCCGGATCATGGCGGGGTAGAGAGTGGGATGGTAGCTGAAGGTTCGGAGCTGAACCCACGGCGTCCGTCGCACTTCGGACGATGGGGTTCCGGAAGACTCGGTCATTGGAGGTGCCGTACCGGGCGCATGACGGCGAGGCAATCTCTTTTCCTACCGAATCCCGGCCGCGGCACGGGCGTCAGGGGACATCATGGACGGATTCCAGCGGGGATCGTGGACGATCTCGACGCGGATGCCCTGGACGCCGGGTGTGGCGAGCACGGCCGTTTCGACGCCAAAGACGAGGCTATGTTCCATCGGACAACCGGGAGTGGTGACGGTCATGACGACCGAGACGACGCCGTCTTCCGACGTGACGCTGTAAATCAGTCCGAGCTCGACAAGATTGATACCGAGCTCGGGATCGATGACCTGTCGGAGCGCGTCCCAGAGCGACTGCTCGAATGACGAGGGCACGGCATCTGGATCCGGGTCGGCGAGTTGGGGGCGGGGAGGAAAGGG
>JBBQIU010000592.1:0-3324 GCA_038325245.1 Verrucomicrobiota bacterium | reverse complement strand
AGTCGTCGCGACCGCGCGCAAGGTGTGGGCGGATGCGGAATTGATCGTGAAGGTCAAGGAGCCGTTGCCCCCCGAGTACAACCTCATGCGCGAGGGGCAGGCGGTGTTCACCTACCTGCATCTGGCGGCCGGGCTTGAACTGACCAAGGTCCTCCTCTCCAAGCGCATCCTTGGCATTGCCTACGAGACGGTTGAGGCGCACGACGGCGCATTGCCGCTGTTGAAGCCGATGTCGCAAATCGCCGGGAGGCTTTCGATTCAGATCGGTGCGTATTTTCTCCAGAGTCAGAACGGTGGATCCGGCGTTCTGCTCGGTGGCATTCCCGGGACCGCGCCGGGCCATGTGGTCATCATCGGCGCCGGCAATTCGGGTGCACATGCCTGTCGCATGGCGACGGGAATGGGAGCCCGGGTCACCGTTCTCGATCTGGATACTCGGAAACTGGAAATGATCGAGGAGGAGTACGGCGGGCGGGTCGTCACCCTGTTGTCCAACCCGGCCAACATCGAGGCCTCGGTGGCGGATGCGGATCTGCTGGTGGGCGCGGTCCTGATTCCCGCGGCGAAGGCCCCGATCGTGGTCCGGAAGACCGCCGTCAACACGATGCGGCCTGGCAGCGTGGTGGTGGACATTGCCGTCGACCAGGGAGGGTGCGTCGAGACGATCCGGCCCACCTCTCATCATGAACCGACCTACAAGCACCGTGGCATTGTCCACTATGCGGTGCCGAACATGCCGGCGCTGGTCGGGCGGACCTCGACCATCGGCCTGACGCAGGCGACTGAGCCCTTTGTGGTGAAGTTTGCCGAATTGGGCATCCAGCGAGCGCTCGAGGAGCACCGCGGGCTGGCCAAGGGCGTGAACACGCGCGGGGGCAAGCTGCTGAACCTCGCGGTCGCGAAGGCCTTGGGTCTCGCCTCGGAGTAGGCGGATCGCTGGATGGCGCGGGCCTCGGGGCTCAATTTGGAATCGACGGAATCGCGGGTGGACTCACCGGCGATTTCCTATACCGATTCTGTCCTTCCACGATGAACCATCCACATGATCGATTGATGACGCGGGCTAAGCGTCGTTTCCCTTTAATTCTGCGTCTTCTTCTGGGTACGGTATTCGCTCTGGGCTCCACGCCCGTTTGGGCGTTGCTGCCGCCCGGCGCGACGCCCGCCCCGAACACCGCCGAGACCACCGCGGCGTTCCCCAAACGGATCACGGCGCGAGGCTCGACCTTCGGCGTTTGGTCGGGGGCCACGGTGACGCCCCAGTTCGGGCGAACGGGATATTACCTCCTGCCCTCGGTCGACGGCACCCCCACCGGAATCGGAGGGCTGATCGAATTCGAGGCGGCGGGCAATTCGACCCGGCGGCTTTCTCCCCTGCAGCTCGGGGTGTCGATGATGCCGGCGAGCGACTCGGCGCGCTTCTACGCCCAGCAGGTGCTGGCGGGGGCCACCGATGTGACCTTCGGCCTGTATTCGGCGACCAGTGGCAATACACCGGTCTACCAAAACAAACTCGCCGCCAACCCGGCCAAAACGGCGATCGTGCAAGCGGGTTCGTTGGGGCGGACGGTGGTGACCCACGACACGAACACCTCGATTGAGGTCATGGTGTTCAAGGCGGATGGAAGTCTCGATTGGGCGCGGCGGTACAGTTCAACCCTCTTCGGGGTGAATCCGCTCTTCCCCACCGATACTCAGTTCTCCTTTGTGGTTCCCCTTCAGGACGGGTCGATGCTGCTCGAGGTGATGAAATTCGGCTTCAATTTAACGACCTTGGCCATCGGTTATGAAACCGCGATCATCAAGCTGAGCTCGAGTGGCGCCGTGGAGTGGGCCAAAAAACCGAGCGGAAACGCCCAGTTTTTCGCCATCCCGTCGGCTACAGGTAACTTCATCTATTTTAATGGACTGGAGACGTCATTGACGGGCACGGTGACCGGAAGCGTCTCCAAGGTGACGCCCTCCGGCACCCTGGTCTGGTCCAAACGCATCAATGGACCCTTCGTCACGGCCGCGGGCGACCTAACGGGCGACAAGGTCGTCCTGACTGGATACGTCACCACCCTGCAGAATTCGACCGGCGCGTCCGTCCTCGGGATCCTTGGCTCCGACGGATCGCTCGAGGCCCAAACGCAGTTCTCCTTTGGCACCCGCAATTCGACGGTCGCTTTCCCCGAGGGGTCGCGGATCTGGATCGGGACGACCGCCGGAAATCTGCTGTCAACCAGCCCAACCCTCGATGCCGGACCGGCCCACATCGGCCTGGCTGACGCCACGCTGACGAACATCAAGTGGAAACGCTACAAGAACGCCATGAACGTGGCTCTGGCGAATCCGGATTTCGACAGTGACGACGTGGCGGCTTCCTTCTTCCACCTGGGGGATCACGCGGTCGAGGTGATGACGTTCAAGGACGACTTTGCCGGCAGCGTGAATGCGGATCTGCTGGTGGACGCGACGGCGACGACCTCCAACCCGGGGCTGGTCGTCACTAACGCGGGGTTCACCTTTGCTGATTTGTCCGTTACGTCCACGGCGTTCACCCCGGTGGTTCAAACCGGCGCGCTGACCTTCGAGACTCTCCCGATCACCGAGACCAGCATCGGAACGGGCAGCGGCGGGGGTGGCGGCACGCCGACGACGCCCACGATCGCGACCCAACCGGTTTCGCAGACGATTGCTCCCGGCGCCTCGGCCACGTTGTCGGTCACGCTGACCAATCCCAGCAATGTCGCTGCGACCTACCAGTGGAGCTTCAATGGCGCTCTGATTTCCGGGGCGACGAGCGCGAGCTATACGATTCCCTCCGTCCAACCGATCCACGTTGGACTCTACGCCTTGGCGGTGACGGCGAATGGAACGGTGATTGCGAGCCAGCCCGCGGCGCTGCAGATCACGACGCCTACCCGGCCGGTGGGGAACTCGGTGCTGTTTGCCTCGGACATCCAGCATCCGAACGGGAACGTTTATGACCAGTTCCTGATCAACGGGACGGCGACGACGATCACGGCCGATCCCGGCCAGGTGGCGCGCATCTCGTTTGTCGATCAGAACGACGACATCGTGCAACTGGAGTATTCCGGACCGGGCACACTGACCGTTTCCCTGGCGAACGCCTCCGGACCGGCGATTGCGGTCAACTACAACCAGGCGACGGTGAGTTACATGAAAGGGTTGCCGACGATCACGATCGCGGGCGCGGACCAGACCTCCAACCTCGGCAGCTTTAGTGTCGGGTCGATCACCGGCAACGTGCTCGTGCTCAAGCAGGGGGTGACCTACGACGGCCTGGCGGACCTTGCGCTGATCAACATCTCCAGCCCC
>JBBQIU010000591.1:0-3333 GCA_038325245.1 Verrucomicrobiota bacterium | reverse complement strand
CCCCAGGAGGAAGGCCTTGCAGCCCGCCCGTCGGACCTGGGGCTCGGGATCCCCGAAGTAGCACGTCAGCAGCCGTTGAAGCGCCACGTAGGTGGAAGCCGAGCCGTCGTCGGCGGCCCGGACGACGTGCGGGCGACGCTCGACCTTCGAATAGAACGGAAGCAGGAACGTGTAGTCGTGTGACGGGGAACCGAGGCTGTAGACGAACTCCGGCAGAAAACTGATCACGATCACCCGCGTGTCGAAGCCCGGGAAATCAACGACGTGGTGGAGCTTGAGGTTGTCGACGACGAGCAGATCCCCGCGCTTCAAGGCCAGGACGTCGTCGCCCATCTTGAAGCGGGCGGGGCCGTCGAGGGGCAGAAACAATTCCAGGCGTTCATGCCAGGTGCCGCCGCGCGTGTGGCGCCTGGAGGTATAGCGGAAGAGTTTGATCAGGAACGGAAACTCATCGTCGAGGGGGACTTCGTAACGGCCTTTGGGATCGAGTTGGGCCGCGATGTCGTGCGGCTCGAATGTCAGCTCTCCGCAGGTGCGCAGGAGGTTGGCGAGCGGGGATGAGGACATGGGGGTTTTGGTTTTGGTTCCTGGATCTTCGGTTTCAGGTACCCATCCAGGCGGGTGGCTCACGCCTCGTCCCGGAGAATCCGGCGAGTCTGGAGCCGGACCAGCCAGGTTCGCCGAAGGGAATCGACCATGACCGCAACGAAGATGATGGCGCTGGTGAGCAGGGGAAAGAGGTAGGGATCCGCTTTGAGCATGACGACTCCGTTGTATTTGCTCTTCACGAGAATGGCTCCGAGGATTGTGCCTGGAAAAACCTGGCCCCGGCCGCCGAAGAGACTTGTGCCCCCGAGGACGGCGGCGGTGATGGCGTCGAACTCGTAGAACTCGCCGAATTTGGGAGAGACGGCCCCCAGTTGGGTCAGCGCCACAATGCCGCCCAGGCCGGCGCATCCTCCGCTGATCACGTAGGCGGCGGCGAGGCGGCGGCGAACCGGAATGCCCGCTCTACGGGCCGCATCGGGATTGTGCCCGACGGCGTAAAGCTGCCGGCCAAAAGGGGTGTGGCGCAGGACGGTGTCGGACACGAGGACGACTCCCGCGAGGATCCAGAGCGGTATCGGCACGGACAGCCAGCGTTCAGACCCGAAGCGGGCGAAACCATCGGGCAGATTCATGGCACGGGTTTGTGAAATCCACAGACCCAGGCCGCGCCATGCGGTGAGGGTGCCCAGCGTGCCGATGAAGGCGAGGATCCGGAGGCGTGTGACCAGGAAGGCGTTGAACGCGCCCCCCACGAGCCCCACGGCGAGCAGGACCGGGAGCGCGAGGGCAGGCGGGTGCCCAGCCAGGGCCAGCCGGCCGACGAGGGACGCCCCGACGAACATCAAGGCGCCCACCGAGAGATCCACTCCGGCGGTGAGCAGGACGAACGTCATCCCAACCGCGACGATCGCCGTGGCCGCCGATTGGATCACGATGTTGAGGAGATTCTCGGGCGCGAGAAACCGCGGCTCGAGAAGTCCGAACACGGCGAGAACCATGACGAACAGCAGCACGCCGGAGTGCTCCAAGGCCAGGACCAGAAGGCGTGCAGGGGTCGTCCTCATGCAGGGAGCGCGGCGCGCAGAATGCGTTCCTGACTGAACTCCGCTCGCTGGATGTCGTCCCGCAGGCGGCCCTGAGACATCACCAGGATGCGGTCGCAGAGGCCGAGCAGTTCCTCCAGTTCCGACGAGATCATCAGGATCCCTGCGCCCTCGTCGGCAAGTTGTTGGATGAGTTGATAAATCTCGAACCGGGCGCCGACGTCAATGCCGCGGGTCGGTTCGTCGAGAATCAGCAGGCGGGGGCGGGCGAGCAGCCATCGGGCGAGAATGACTTTCTGCTGATTGCCGCCGCTGAGGGTTCGCACCGGCTGTCCGTCCCGCGCCGAGGGTGTGAGGTGGACGGCTGCGCGCAAGGTGCGGACGGCGTCGGCGAGGCCGCGCTGGTTCAGCCATCCCACGGCGTTGCGGGCGAACCGGCTGAGGGCCACGAGCGTCATGTTGTCGGCGATCGACGCCTCAGGAAACAGACCGTCGTGGCGGCGGTCCTCGGTCAGAAATGCCACGCCCGCACGCTGCCGTCCGCGCGCGCCCTCCCGGATCGGCTCGCCGTCGAGCAGGATTTCGCCGGTGGCGTACGGATCGAGGCCGAAGAGAATACGGGCGGTCTCGGATCGGCCGGCACCCATGAGTCCTGCGAGGCCGAGGATCTCCCCGTGATGGAGCCGAAAGGAGATGTTCTCGACCACACCCGGCTGGCCGACGCCCCGGACATCGAGGAGCGGCGCAGCACTCGTCGCGGCGGATGAGGGGTCGGGAAAGGAGTCGGGGTTGGGTCTTGAACGGGGACCGGCACGACGGACGGGAAAGAGCTGTCCCAGATCCCGGCCGACCATTCCCTGGACCATTCGCGGGATGTCGAACGCTGAGGCCGGTCCGGCATCGGCGACGGCGCCGTCGCGGAGGATGACGAGGTCATCGCATTCGCGGAGGACATCCGGGAGGGCGTGGGAAATGAAGATCAGGGTGAATCCCTCGTTGCGAAGGCGGCCCATGAGTTCAAAGAAGCGGCCGGACTCGCGGGCGGTGAGGGACGTGGTGGGTTCGTCGAGTAGGATCAGGTCGGCCATGGAGCCAAGGGCGCCGGCCAGTTCGACGAGTTGGCGTTCGCCGGCGGACAGGCGATCGAGCGGCGTGTCGGGAGCGAGGGTGAGGCCCACCCTTTCGATCAGGGCCTGGGCCCGGCGACGCAAGGCGCCGCGGTCAATCAGGGGGAGGCCTGGACGCCGCGGAAACCGGGTGAGAAACAGATTCTCGGCGATCGTAAGATTCGAGAACAGGTTGAGTTCCTGGTGGACGAACGCGATGCCCGCTGAGGCCGCGTCGGCGGGCGACCGTGGGGCGTAGGGTGCGCCGGAGCGGAACATGCGACCGGCGTCCGGAGCGAGGTTGCCGCCGAGCACGTTCATGAGCGTGGACTTGCCGGCGCCGTTTTCGCCGATGAGACCCAGGATTCGGCCGGGGAGGACGTCGAGCGTGACGGATCTGAGCACGCGTATGCCATCGAATGACTTATCGATCCCTTCGAAGCGCAGGAGAGGTGGGTGAAGGGCGCTAGGAGGCATGCGATGCGGTGCGGGTCGTTCTCCAGGCATCGAGGAGGGCGGCGAGGAGGATGGCCGCGCCCTTGACGATCATGATCGTGAAGTAGGAGAAGCCGATGAGGTTGAGGCTGTTGTCGAGAAGCTTGATGAAGACGACGCCGAAGAACGCTCCGAGGACC
>JBBQIU010000590.1:0-3334 GCA_038325245.1 Verrucomicrobiota bacterium | reverse complement strand
GGATGATGGTCAACGCCCCGAAGGCCGTTGCCTCGATCAACGCCCGGTAAATCTCCGCGGGCGTCGTGTACAGCGTCTGCCCGACCAACAACCCCGTCAGCCGCTGGTCCACCAGCACCGTCCGGTTCCCGTGGTTCCAGTCCAACGCCAGCAACCCCGACTCCCCGGGCGCCAACCGGCTCGCCGCCTTTGTCAGGGCCACGTGCGAACCGGCCTCAGGGCCGCCAGGCTGAATGTGGTGCACGAACCAATTGAAGATGTCTCCCACCGCGGATTGCCCCGCCTCCAGCCCGTGAAATCCCGGCAAAACCGAGCCCGGCACGATTCCACACACCCCGGGCACGTCCGCCAGCGGCTTCTCCATCGACGCCACCGTGATGTCACACGTGCTCGTTCCGATGATTTTTACCAAAGTCCCCTCCGCCACCCCGGAACCCACCGCTCCCAAATGCGCGTCAAACGCCCCGACCGCGACAGGGATGCCCGCGGGCAATTCCATCCGCATCGCCCAATCCGGGCTCAACCCACCCACCGACTGATCAATCGAACGGGCCGCCCCCCGAAGCCGCCCCCTTAACGCCGCCATCCCGGGATCCAGCCTTCCCAGGAACTCCGCGTCCGGATACCCACCCCAGGATTCGTGGTACAGCCCCTTGTGCCCGGCGGCACAGATTCCGATCGTCAAACGGTCCGGCGCCTCCGTCCCCGTCAGCATCGCCGGAATCCAGTCGGCGCATTCGACCCACAGGAAGGCGTCCCGGAACACGTCCGGAGCCGTCCGGCAGCAACGAAGGATCTTGCTGAAGAACCATTCGCTGGAGTACGTCCCGCCACATTTCGCCAGGTACTGCGGCCGGATCTCCGCGCTCAACCGCGTGATCTCCGCGGCCTCCACCACGGAGGTGTGATCCTTCCACAACCACGCCATCGCCGCCGGGTTCTTTGCAAACCGCTTGAGAAATGCCAGGGGCCGGCCCGCCTCGTCCACCGGAAGCGGCGTGCTCCCCGTCGTGTCCACCCCAATTCCCACCACCTGTTCCGGCGTAAACCCCTTCAGACCCCGCCGTGCGGATGACAAGACTGCCTTCGTAACCGCTTCAGCCCCACGCACGTAATCCTCCGGGTGCTGCCGCGCGAGGTTGGGGTCCCGTCCCAGCAGCACGCCGGACTCCCCGTGTTCATAATTCCAGACGGCCATGGCCACCTCCCGGCCATTCGCGACGTTGACCAGCAAGGCGCGAACGGAATTCGTGCCGTAATCCAATCCAAGGGTGTACCGGGCTCTCATGGGTCGTGAAGAGCGTGCGGTATTCGCAGCCCGGGAAAAGCCGGAAGTGGCATTACGCCCCGGGGATCGTCAAGCCGCCCCGGCGGTCGCGTGCACCTGCTTCAACCCGATCATCCGGCCGGCCTCCGGATCCCAGACCTTCAGGCGCAGGCAACGGAAAATCTCGGCGGGTGCGAGCGAGGTCGTCTTCGGGTTCTGGAGCTCCGGAAGCTTCCGCATCGCCTCGGGCAGTCGGTAAAACGGGATGCGGGGGTCCAGGTGATGAATGTGGTGATACCCGATGTTCCCCGTGAACCACGCCATCACCGGATTCATCTTCATGTAGCTCGACGACTCCAACGCCGCCCCTTCGTACGTCCACCCGTCGTCCGTGTGGTGATGCACGCCGGGGAAGTTGTGCTGCGCATAGAAGAGGTACGTCCCCAACGCGCTCGCCAGGAATTGTGGCATCACCAGCGCCAGCAGCATCGTCTGAACGTCGAAATACACCAGAAGGCCGGCCGCCAGCGCGACGTGGACCCCCAGGGCGAGCAGCGAATCCCAGTGACGCTTCGGATGCCGGAAAAACGGCACGCAACACATCCCGATCAGGAAGACAAAGAAATACCCGAAGAGGATCGTCAGCGGATGGCGCACAAACAGGTACTGAAACCTCTCCCATCGCGTGGCCTTCAAGTACCGGTCCCGCGTCATGATCGGAAACGACCCGATATGCGCCGAGCGCAGCCGCGAATTGTGCTGGTGATGGTGGTTGTGCGAACTCCGCCAGATGCTCTTCGGCGCCAGACTGTACAACCCGATCCAGAACATCAGCGCCTGCGCGAGCTTCGAACTGTCGAGTAGCGCCCGGTGCTGGTGATCATGGTAGATCACGAACAGCCTCACGATCAGGAGCCCCGACAGGACGCTCAGCCCCAGGCGAACCCATAGCGTGTCCAGCGCCAGCGTCCCGCCCACCGCCACCATGAGAAGCGCCAACGTCGAAAGGAACGCCCACCAGGACCTCCCCTTCGACTCACGGGTGAATTCACGAAGGGCTGTTTGCAGGGTCGCGCTGGGTCGCGGCGTCCCCTCTTCCTGTGCGATTGCCGCGCCAGGCCGTTTGGAATTGGTTTTTGCTGGAATACGTGAGTCGGCGCGGCTCGGGGGATGAACTCCCTTTTCGCTCCGACGCGGAGCCGCACGAACGAATACACGCTCCGAGACTTTCCCGGGGAAAGCAATCCCCGCGTGGTAAATCATCGCTCCCTCACCTGGCGCCCGCCCCGTGCCGGAACACCCTCCACCCCAGGTACTTCCCCATCGCCTCCGCCAGCCCCGCCGCCCACCGCGCCGGATTCACCGCCACGAGGTGCTCAAACCCGTGCTCGCATATGTGCCGAAGCAATCCCTGCTCAGGGATGCACCAAATCGCCAGGTCGCTTTCCCTTCCAGTGTGGACTTCAATGCCTCGGACCGCCGTCCGATCGACCGTTATTCTAATGTCTATCCGCCCGTTTCAGGACTTTTCGCAATGTGTGAGACATCCGCGGCCGCACCACGAAAACCTTCCGCCCGGCGCCTAACCCCAATCGCCCCGCCATGACAACGCCCACCTGGGATAGCGTCGTCGCCGCATCAGCCGATCCGGTCCGAACCGCCCATCACCTCGGGGTGCTTCGGGCCACCTGCGACCCCGCCGCTCTGGACACCCTCCCCTCCGAGAGCCGGCGAGTTCTCGCCACCATCCTCGCGGGTTCCCGGTCGTTGTCAGAGCTGCTTGTCCGTCGTCCGGAGTGGCTCGATACCTTCGTGGACGTCGACGCTCTCCGGAGCCCTCGACCACGCCAAGGGCTTGTCTGGGAACGGGACAAGACGCTCGCCGGTGCCGACCTCGCCTCGCCGGCTGTCGCGGAACGGGTCGTGGATTCGCTTCACCAACTTCGGCTCCGGGAACTCCTCCGCATCGCCGCGCGCGATCTCGCCCGCCTGGGAACGCTGCCCGAGATCGTCCTCGAACTTTCCAATGCCGCGGACGTTTTCCTGGAAGGAGTGCTACGGGTTGTC
>JBBQIU010000589.1:0-3346 GCA_038325245.1 Verrucomicrobiota bacterium | reverse complement strand
GGATTCGTTCTTCATGTCATGGGGCGGCAGGGCTAGGCGGACGTGGCGAAGGACGCGGCGAACGCTTTGCGGGCACGGTGGAGTTTGCCACGGACGGCGTCGGAGGATTGGCTGGTCAACTCCCCGATCTCGTCATAGCTGAGGTGTTCATCGGCGACGAGAAGGAGGAGGAGGCGGTATTCCTCAGGCAAGCGATGGAGGGTGGCATGGATTCGTTCACCCAGTTCCTTGATCTCCAGGATTCGGAGGGGGGAAGCGGCGGGCGATTCGGTTGTTTCCCAGATGGCTTCATCAGAACTCGAGACGAGATTCCGGGAGGCCCAACTGGCCGTGAGATTGCGGCAATGATTGATGGCGATCCGGTAGAGCCAGGTGCGCCACGTGGACTCGTGCCGGAAGGAGCCGAGATGCCGCCAGGCTTTGAGGAAGACGTCGTGGGTGACGTCCTGGGCGCGGCAGGGGTCGCCGAGGTACCGGAGCGCCAGATAGTAAATGGCCTGGGAATGTTCCTGATAGACGACGGCGAACTCCTCGGAACCCAGGACAGGATGATCCGCGGCGGGCGGGGAAATTGACGGCAGTTTGCTCACACTTTCAACGGCGGTCATCGGAAGTTTGACAGGGCCGGGCGAGGGATGTCACGCGGGGGGGCGACGGGGTGGTTGACGATTGGAAATCGGAGTGGTCCTCTTTGTTCCATCAGCCAGGCTGGACCCGCGAATCCGGGCAATGGCTTGGCGTGACATCAGAACGAGGAAAGCGCATGCAACGAAATCGAAACGTCGGAGTCGCTCGGGCGCCGCGGGCCGGGGCTTTCACGCTGATCGAGCTGCTGGTGGTGATCGCGATCATCGCGATTCTCGCGAGCATGCTGTTGCCCGCGCTTAGCCGCGCCAAGACGCAGGCCCTTACCGCCCGATGCATCTCGAACCTGCGGCAGGTCGGGATGGGCCTGGCGATGTACACGGGCGACAACTCGGACAAGTACCCGTTTTCCGGTCGCGGCTGGCCTCAGATGCCGTTCGTGGATCTGCTCCGGCTGATGGATCCGTACATCAGCACGAACGGCCGTAGTTTTTACCTGTGCCCGGCTGACAAGGGGGTTCCGTGGAATATCGCGTGGACGCGCGTGAACGGGTCGGGCAGTGGCATTCGAACCAATGACCTGCCGTTCCCTTGCTCGTATTATTACTACCACCAGTTTTACAACGACGACACCACGGCGCCCAAGCTGACGGCACGTTCCACCACCGAGGTGAGGCATCCTTCCAAGAAGGCCATCGCGCCGTGTTTTGCCGAACCCGAGCACGGCAATCTCGGGGATAGGAACATCGCACACGGGAAGGAAGGCGTGCCCCTTCTGTTCGTGGATGGACATTCGGAGTTCGTGAAGTACCCGCGTCTGAACAAGACGGCGCCGTACGGGGAATACAACATGGACTGGACGATCGGCGGACTGGCGAACGGCTCCGATTTGAAGTGAGTTTCCGCCGCGAGCCGAACTGGTTCCCGGCGGGGATGGAAAATCTTTGGAAAGGGCCGGGGACTGCGAGACGAGACGGGATGGGTGTTCAGTGGGTGGTCAATCAGGGACAGCTTCAATTCCGTATCGGATGATGTCGAAGCCTGAAGGAGAGGATGAAGGCACCGCGACCAGGCAGCGGGCCGGCGCCTGGGCGGCGCGAAGGCGCTCGACCATCTCAGCGGCGCGGACAAGGAGTGCGGTGGACAGGGCGTCCGTTTCCGTGGCACTGGGAAGGACAAGAGCGGCGAGCACCGCGCCCTCGACGGGTTGGCCTGTGCGCGGATCGATCACATGCCCGAAGTGGCGGCCAGCGTGGGTGAAACCCTTGCCCCAGACGGCGGAGACCGAGAGAGATTCGTCGTGGAGTTCGACGACGCCGAGGGGCTTCGTTGATTCGGGATTGGGAGGCGCGATGGCGATCCTCCAGGCCTCGGTGGTTTCGGGTTGGCCGAAGGCGATGGCCGTGCTGGTGCCCCCATGGAGGAGGGCGTGCTGGACGCCGGCTTCCTGGAGAATCGTCGCGGCTCGATCCAGGGCATAGCCCTTCCCGATGGCGCCGAGGTCGACGCGCGTGGCGAGATGGGTGAAGCGGATGTCGAACGAGGTGTCGTCGAAACTGAGGCGATCCGATCCGACGCTCGTGCGGGCCTCCTCGAGTTGTTCGAGGTCCGGGAGGTGACCGGTTCCACGGACGAATCCCCATGCCTGGAGGAGAGGGCCGACGGTGATGTCGAAGGCGCCCTGGGTGGCCTGGCTGAGGACGACGGCATGGCGGAGGAGTCGAAAGACTTCAGGAGAGACGCGGACGGCCTGAGTGGCGGCGTGGCGGTTGAGGGCGGCAATTTCGCTCTCGGGACGGTGGGCGCTCAGTGTGGCGTCAATGCGGTGGATTTCGGCGATGGCCTCCTCGCCGCCTGAGCGGAGGGCAGTGGGATTGGGGCCATGGAGGACGAGTTCGAACCGGGTGGCCATGGCGACGGCGGCGAGGCGGACGGTGGCCATAAAGAAAAGGGGGGTCCGCCGGCACGGCCGGCGAACCCCCGAAGGAGCGGACGTGACGATTAGGACGTTTGGTCCCCGCCGTAGGTGAGCGGCTTGAGTTCGCGGCCGTTCTCGGTGGTGATCTTGCGCGTCTTCTCGTCGAACAGGCAGGCCGCGTTGAGGCGGTCGGACATTTCGCAAAGCGAGATGACGGTTTGGACGCGAATAGCGAGGTCGATGCCGGCGTTGGCGGCTTTGGTGCCACGGATGCTCTCGAACCAGTTTTTCTCGTGCCACTTGATGTCTTCGCCGGGCGTGAGGTTCTCGAACACATCGGGGTCGATTTCCTCCGAGAACGGACGCTCGGGCTTCAATTCGACTCGATTGCCTCCGATGTAGAGGGTGGCGTGATGGCCCTGGATCATGTCCCGGAGGCCCTGTTCACTGACCGAGGATGAGATGACGACGAGTTGATAGCCGCTGGGGAACTCGATGAGGGCGGACACCGTCTCGGGGACATCGCGCTCGGGGGTTCCGGGCGTTTTTTTGTCGGTATGAATGTGCTTGGAGCCGGTGCAGACGACTCGCCGCGGGAATTCGGGATTGCCTGTGGCGAGGATCAGCGGGTGGAGACGGTGGGGGAACAGGTCGCCGAGAAGACCGGCGCAGAACGGGTAATACTTGCGCCAGCGGAAGTAATCATCTGGCGAGAACGGCCGCTTCTGAGCCACGGGGCCCATCCACTGTTTCCAGTCGATGTCGCCTTCCTTCTTGGCCCAATCCTGGATGGGGTAGTTCCACTCGCCGGTCGGTGAGTTACGCATGTACGAGCCCTGTCCG
>JBBQIU010000588.1:0-3347 GCA_038325245.1 Verrucomicrobiota bacterium | reverse complement strand
GTTTCCTCCGGTTCCGCGCGGACGGCTCGGACCCGATCCTCGTCATCCTCAACCTCACACCCGTCATGCGGACCGGGTACCGCGTCGGTCTTCCCGAACCCGGTCGCTGGCAGGAGATTCTCAACACCGACGCCGCGATCTACGGCGGTTCCAACCAGGGAAACCTCGGCGGCGTCGAGGCCGAACCTGACCCCCGACACGACCAGCCTTACTCCGCCGAGTTCACCCTCCCACCCCTCGCCGTCGTCGCCTTCGAAAGCCCGGTCGAAACACCGGAAGACTAGGCGCTTCGCGTGCGTCGAAACGCAATCGGTCTGGCTCGGGCCGGCCTTGCCCGGCATCGACACCACCCGGTAGCGTCGCCCCTCGCCCTTCCGGCGAATCCGATGGCCTACCTGAACGACAACTACTTCAAACTCAAAGCGGGTTATCTCTTCCCCGAGATCTCTCGCCGCGTCCGCGTCTTCTGCGAACAGAATCCCGAATCCGCCAAACGCCTCATCCGCTGCGGAATCGGAGACGTCACCGAACCCCTCCCACCCGCCGTCGTCGCTGCCCTCCACAAGGCCGTCGATGAAATGGGCGTCCGCGATTCCTTCAAAGGGTACGGCCCTGAACAGGGCTACGATTGGCTTCGAGCCGCCATCGCTCAAAACGACTTCCGCGCCCGTGGCGTCGACGTCGCCGACGACGAAATCTTCGTCAGCGACGGTTCAAAGTGCGACTGCGGGAACATCCTCGACATCCTCGGCCACCAGAACCGGCTCGCCATCAGTGATCCCGTCTACCCGGTCTACGTCGACACCAACGTCATGGCCGGCCACACGGGCGATGCGGAGGCGTCGGGGGCTTACGCGGGACTGATCTACCTGCCCTGCACGCCGGAGAACGGCTTCATCCCGGAACCGCCTACGGAACGCGCCGACGTCATCTATCTCTGTTCGCCGAACAATCCTACCGGCGCCGGCGCCAATCGTGCGCAACTCGAGGCCTGGGTGAACTACGCCCTCACCCATGAATCCATCCTTCTCTACGACGCCGCCTACGAGGCCTATATCTCGGAGGCCGGTATTCCCCACTCGATCTACGAGATCCCCGGGGCCCGCGAGTGCGCCATCGAGTTTCGGAGCTTCTCCAAGAACGGCGGCTTCACAGGCACCCGCTGCGCTTTCACGGTCGTTCCCAGGAGCCTCCTGGCGAGCACCGCGGAAGGGGAACGAAAACCGCTTCACCCGCTCTGGCTTCGCCGCACGACCACGAAATTCAACGGCGTCTCCTACATCGTCCAGCGCGCCGCGGAAGCTCTCTACACGCCCGACGGCAAGGCGCAGACCCGCGCCTTGATCGAACACTACATGGGGAACGCGAAGGTCCTGACTTCCGCAGCACGCGCCGCGGGTCTCACAGTCTTCGGTGGCGTCAACGCCCCGTACATCTGGGTCCAGTGCCCGCCCGGTCTGGGCAGTTGGCAGGCCTTCGACAAGGTCCTCGGAGAAGCGAACGTCGTCATCACGCCCGGCAGCGGCTTCGGCTCCAAAGGAGAAGGTTTCTTCCGCGTCAGTTCCTTCAACAGCCGCGCCAATGCCGAGGAAGTCGCCCGCCGGTTCCAGACCTTGAAGTGGTAAAAGCCTGTCCGACGCGCCCCGCCAATCCACGCTTCCCTTCTCCGTAAGCCCGGCTAACGTGCCGTCATGCTTCCAGATTCCCCCACCCGCCCCGCCTGTGGTTGCGAATGGCCTCCGACCCCAGCCAGCCCCCAATCCCAACCCGTCTCCCGGCGCCATTTTCTCGCCGCCGCAACCGCGGGTCTGGCCGCCACGGCCGCCCATTCCCTGTTGACCCCGGCCGTGCTCGCCGCGCCAAGCCCGACCGATGCCCCGGAAACGTGGGTCGCCCAGCTCTACAAGTCGCTCGATGAATCGCAGCGCACGACCCTCTGCTTCGACTTCGACCACCCCCTCCGCGACAAGGTGGACAACAACTGGATGATCACACGGAAATCCGTGAGCGATGTCCTGAATCCCGATCAACAGGACCTCGTCCGCCAGATCTATCGCGGGCTGCACCGACCCGAATTCGTCGAGCGCGCCATGCAGCAGGCGATCCACGATTCCGACGGCAAGGGCTTCGAAGCAGGCACGTCGATCGCCCTCTTCGGCCAGCCCGGCACGGGCAAGTTCGAGTTCGTCCTTACCGGTCGCCACATCACCCGTCGCTGCGATGGCGATTCCGTCCAGGGCGTCGCCTTTGGTGGCCCGATCTTCTACGGCCATCAGGCGGGGAATCGCGACCAGGAACCTGCGGATCATCCGGGTAATGTCTTCTGGTACCAGGCCCAACGTGCCAACCAGGTCTTCCAGGCTCTCGATGGCAAACAGCGCGCTCTCGCCCTCGTCGACGGTCGCGGTCGTCCGGATGCCGCCACCGAAACTGTTCGCCTGACCGGCCAGAAAACCGGCCTTCAAGGCATCCCCATTTCCGAACTGTCCCGGGATCAACGCGCGCTGGTCCGAAAGGTTCTCGACGATCTCCTCGCGCCCTTCCGAAAGGCGGATGCCGACGAGGCCTTGAAGCTTCTCGACGCCCAGGGAATCGAGAACCTCCACCTCGCCTATTTCAAGCAGCAGGACCTTGGCAATGACGGCGTGTGGGACGTCTGGCAACTCGAGGGACCCGACATGTTCTGGTACTTCCGCGGCCACCCGCACGTCCATTGCTGGGCCCATATTCGCCAGCCCAGGGCGTGAATCGAATCGCGGCCTCATCGGGGACGCGCCTCCCTCTCTCTCACCCCCCGGCCCGTTGCCGAATCGACGAGAATGCCGCCAAAGCCGCAATCCGTGACGCGGACAGGCTGACGATCGGCTCGGGATAATTTCCGCCAAGCACAACCCCCGCACGCCGGAGAATCTCCGGGGACGCCTCCCAGGGCGCATGGATGTACTCCGTTGGAAGGGACGCCAGTTCCGCCACCCAATGGCGCACATACGCACCGTCCGGGTCGAATTTCTGTCCCTGGCTCACTGGATTAAAGACCCGGAAGTAAGGTGCGGCGTCGGCCCCGCAACCACCGATCCATTGCCAGCCCAGCGTGTTGCTCGCCAGATCCGCATCGACCAGCGTGTCCCAAAACCAGCGGGCGCCATCCTGCCATGAAAGGAGGAGGTTCTTCACCAGCAACGATCCCACGACCATCCGCACCCGGTTGTGCATCCATCCCGTCGCCCAAAGCTCCCGCATCCCCGCGTCCACCAGCGGAATCCCCGTCCTTCCCCGCTGCCACGCCGCGAGCCCCACGGAATCCTTCCGCCAGGGAAACCTTTCGAAGTCCGGTCGAAGCGGGCGCT
>JBBQIU010000587.1:0-3361 GCA_038325245.1 Verrucomicrobiota bacterium | reverse complement strand
GCGACCGTCCCAACCGTTGAAGTCGCCGACCACGCTGATGCGCTGGGCGCTTGGGGCCCAGACCGCGAAGCTGGCGCCCTGGACGCCATCGGGATTTCGGAGATGGGCGCCCAGCTTGTCAAAGATGCGACGCTCGTTGCCCTGTGCGAAGAGGTAGAGATCGGTCTCCCCGACGCTGGGCAGGAAGGAATAGGGGTCGCGGGTGCGTGTCTGCGTCCCGTTGGACCAGGAAATCACGAGGTCGTAGGCGAAGACGTCGTCGGCGCGGTCGGTGGACCCTTCGAAGACCCCGGAGTCGTGGATGCGCCGGAGATGGACGGTGGGCCGTTTGGATTCGTGCACGGGGACGGCTTCGACACGATCGGCGCCTGGAAGGTAGGCGCGGACCACGAGGCCTTTGCGCCCCCCGAGTTTATGCATGCCAAGCAGTTCATGGGGTGAGCTGTGGCGCACGGCGACGAGAGCCTCGAGTTCCGCGGCGCTGACGATCATGGGTAGGAGCATGACGAGGGCGATTGGGCGGGGCGAGCCCCAAGGCGCGGGACATTTGGCAGATAATTCCGGGGGTGGGACCGCGGATGTCCACCCCCCTCGTTCAATCTGGGCGCGCGATGAGGACAATCACGATGACCACGGAGACGGCAGGCGCGGTGCGAATCAACACGAACGCGGCGGAGGAAACGCCCGCGGAGAACGGAGTTCGGAGCGAGGGAATCCCAGCGGATTCCGAAGGCCGGCAGTTGGAATTCGGGCTGCGCGGGACGCCGCCGGAGCGTCCGCGACGGGTTCTGAAAACCCGCCGGTACGCCGTGGCGCGGTGGTGGTTTGCCCGGATGCGGGAAACCGTGCGATCCACGCAGGAATGGGACGGGACGAAAACCTGGCGTGGGAGCGTTCAGCAGGAAGCGCTGGCACTGAGCCAACCGCCGACGCGACTCGGGGAGCGCCGCGCCGCGTAGCGGCGGATGACGCTCGCGAAGACGCGAAGGCGCGAGGCTCAAGTTTGGAAACGCCGACCCGATCAAGGTGTCTTGGGCATCGATCCGCGGGCGTTGATCCAGGGGACGTCGCGGGGGCCCTTGCGGGTTCCGCCGCTGCCGGGCCTGAGGGTGTCGGGGTCCAGCCAACGATGGACTTCCGCATGGCCGTCCGCGAATGAGAGGCCGCTGGCGCCGTTGTGGTAAATGGCGGGCATGTTGCCCCAATCGATCTGCCGGTTCACGAAGACGAGGAAGTAACCGTCGTCGATGCTGTCCTCGCGTTCGTCGATGAAGACGAACTGGGAGGACGGGCTGCTGATTTCCGTGAGCTTCCGGTACGTCCACCATTGCCGGTCGATTTCTGTGGTGTGCCAGGAGTTGCCGTTCATGCAGCCGTTCATGGAGATGCTGCGGGTGCGCGGATGCCGCTGGCCGCTGATGCGGACCGTGAACTTGTCCGCGGGGCATTTGTAGATCTCGACCGCGGGATTGTAGGGGTAGAGAAGCCCGTGGGGCGGTTTGAGCAGATTGACGTTGGTGCAGTCCGGGAGGTTGACCGGGCCGGCCGTGGTATGGATCCAGCCTCCCACCCAGCCGCCACGAGTCGCGCCGTCCACGTTGGGCGTGATTTTATCGTTGTTGTCGTCGGCATACATGATCCACGCGAGGGCGAGTTGTTTGCCGTTGTTGATGCACTTGATGCCGTGGGCCTTCGTCTTCGACTTGGCCAGGGCGGGTAGAAGCATGCTGGCCAGGATCGCGATAATGGCGATCACGACGAGGAGCTCGATGAGGGTGAAGGCCCTGCGGCGGAAAGGGGCAGTGCTCATGGCAACGTTGTCTGAAGGGAGATCCCTCACCCGGTTCCGCATGCGCGGAACCACCCTCTCCCACCTGCGCTGCGCTCCGGCGGGAGGGGGAGCTGGGAATGGTCGGTTCATGGGTAGCGGCCTGTTCCGTTTTGATGCGAGGAACGTGAGGGAAAATCAAGGATTCTTCCTGGCAGGACGGTCTTCGCCGGCGATGCGGAAGACGAGGAATTCGGCGACGCCCTCAGGATTGGTGCGGAAGGTGAACTGACCTTCAAAACTGCGGGCGTAGAAGACGGTGCGGGATTCGGCGTGGAGGGGGAATGTCATGGTCCTGCCCGGGTACGCGATGGTGGCGAGGAGCAACCTCTCTGGCCGGGTGATCTGAATGGACAGGCCGTCGTCGACGCGGAAGGAGCCCAGGAGCTTGTTGAGCGTGGCGTTGTCGTAGACGAACTCGGGTCGGCGGGCGTCGGCTCCGAGTTCACGGATCCAGAGGTTCCGATAACGGACGGGATTGCCGTGGTCCTGGAGGGAGAGGGGAAGCTTGTCGGGGTGGGCGCGGTACGGGTCGCGTTGGAGCCATCCGGTGGGGCCGACGAGTTCGACGTTGTGCTGAACGAGGACGCCGTTGTGGAGCACGGTGAATCGCGCTGGGGAGAGGGGTTCGCCGCGATCATTGAATCGGGGCCGGGTGAAGAGGATGTCGTAAGTTTGCCATTGGCCCGGGGGGAGGGAGGCATTGACGAGCGGGGGGAATTGGCCGTAGGCGGCGGCGGCCTGGCCATCGGCGTAGGTCTGGTTGTCGTGGGAATCGAGGACTTGGACTTCGTACTGGCCCATGAGGAAGACGCCGCTGTTTCCGCGGCCCTGACTTGTGCCGGAGGGCGGGGTTGGAGCGGCCCATTCGACGTGCAACTGACAGTCGCCGAACGCCTGCAAGGTGCGTATGTAACCGCTGTCCCGGGCACATTCGAGGACACCGTCCTGGTTGATCCATTTCGGGGGGGATCCGTCGAGGCTGACCCAGGAGGCGAGCGACGAGCCATCAAACAGGACAACGGCGTCCGAGGGAGGTTTGCCGGGACGTTCCTGGGTGCTGGGGGTCGCGGGTTGGATGACGGGCGGGCGTGGGCGGTTCCAATCGTGTTGCGGCCAGTCAAAAACGGACGAGGCAGCGTGGGCGTCGGGAAGGAGGCCGGAGGCCACGACGCACAGGGTCGAGACAAGGTGAACGGGGTTCATGGGATCGCGGGGACGGGGTGAACTTTGGCGTGGGAAGGGCGTGGAAGCGAGCGTGTAGAATCGCCGCGGTATCACTTCAAGGGAGAAGGAGTGACGGGTTGCTTGCGGGGGCGGCGCGGGCTTGGATCGTGGCATGCGGAAGTTGTGGCGAACTCTCGGGATGTTGGGCGTCGTCGGTGTGGCGGTTGTGGGTGTTGGATTGGCAATAACTCTGGCGCCCGTGGACCGGGGGCCGTTCGCGGAAAAGCCCTACGCGGTTCGGACGCAAACCGCATTGGAAGGGTTGGCGGCAGGTGGGAATGGGGGAGTGACGGTGGGTGAACTCCG